>JBOGTX010000586.1:0-4038 GCA_050695695.1 Chloroflexota bacterium | reverse complement strand
CGCCATGACGCGCTTGACCGCGTCGCGGTCGCCGCTCCGGGCAACTCCCGCCAGCGTCGCCACCTCCTTCGAGCTGAGCCCGCGCTTGACCGCGAACCGGGCGACCTCGGCCTGCTCTTCCGGGGGGAGACCGACGATTGGTCGAAGCTGGTTCTCGGTCAGGTGGCGGCCGGTCCCCCGTGCCTGGGCGCACAGCCGGTTGAGGGCAAGCAATCGGTAGTAGCTCCGCCGCTGGAGGCCAACCATCGCGCAGACCCGCTCGCGCACCTCGGCGGCAAGTGCCCGGGAGCCACTCGCTCGCGACGGGCTCGCCTCGTCCTCCTCCAACGGCCCGGTCGCGCCGCCATCGCCCAGCAGCGCCTCGAGACTGACCGGCGCCGCGTCGGCGCGGCCAGCGTCGCGCGCCAGCCGCGCCGCGACCAGGCGCGCCAGGCGCAACAGCGCCGCGCCCTTCTCGAGCGCGGTGAGGTCTTCGCGCTGCACGTTCACGATCAGGGGACGCGCCACCGCCTCCAATTCGGAGGGCTCTTCGACCAGGACGGCCGGCACGGTCTCGCGCCCGGCCAGCAGCGAGGCAAGGCAGCGCCGGTGACCATCGCGCACCACGTGTCGCGCGTCCTTGCGCACGACCTAGATCGGCTGCAGCACGCCCTGCGATGCGATGCTCCGCGATAGGCCTCCGAGCTTTTCCAGGACGTCGGCGTAGTAGGCATCGGCCTTCGCCACCCCGCGCAGCAGGTCGAGCAGCGCGGCCGGCTGGGCGCGGTCCTCGGCGATCAGTCGCTGGAGATCGTCGTCTGGTACGATCTCGCGCGGCTGGTGGTCGAGCCAGAGGGCATCGAGCCGAAGCTCGCGCGGTAAAGCGTTCGCGCCCTGGATTGGGTCGGGCGTCGCGGCCTCGGAGAGCTGGGCCCCCTCGATCGTGCTGGTGAGCAGCGCCAGATCGGGCAGCCGGCGGCCGCGCTTACGGACGTCCGTCACGGCGGATCACCTCCTCGGCCAGCGCCCGGTACGCCTCGGCGACGGTGCCGTGGGGCTGCCAGCGGATGACGCTGGTCGCGGACTGGTGCGCCTCCTCGATCGCGACCGCGTCGGGAATCGAGGTGTCGAACACTCGCGCGGTGTGAGTGCGCCGGAGAATGTCCACGACGTTGCGGTAAGCCGTCCCACGTGGGATGCCGTCGCTACGGATCGTCCCCTGGTTTACCAGGACGCCGGTCACCCGTAGCTCGCGGTGGGCCAGCTTCGTCCGAATCAACTCGACGGTATCGAAGAACTGCTTCAAGCCGACCATGCTCAAGAGGTGACAGCGGACCGGCACAATCAGCTCGCTCGCCGCCATCAGCGCGCCGACGGTGAGAATGCCGAGCGACGGTGGGCAATCGAGCAGAATCACGTCATAGTCCGACGCCAGCGCGCCGACCACCGGGCGCAGCACCAGCTCGCGGCCGACCGTCGCCAGCAACTGCACCTCGGCATTGGCGAGGGTGATGTTGCTGGGCAAAAGGAACACGCCGGGCACGCTGGTCGGGATGACCGCCTTCGCGGGGTCCAGCTCGGCCAGCAGGACGTCGGCCAGGTTGGGCGCGGCATCTTCCTGGCCGGTCAGGGCGAGGGTCGCGCTCGCCTGGGGATCGACGTCGATCAGCAGGACCCGCCGGCCCCGCTCGGCCAGCGCGGCGCCCAGGTTGACCGCGGTGGTGGTCTTGCCAACCCCGCCCTTCTGGTTGGCGATCGCGATGATCCGCGTCCGCGCCGGCGCCTCCACCGGAGCGTCGCGCGCGACGTTCTCAGCGCGTCCGACCAGGTCGGCCCGGCGCAGCCGGTATTCGCGCCCGGCCATGACCGAAGGCAATCGCCGGGTGGCGCACCAGCGTCGGATCGTCTTGGGATGCACTTTCAGCAAACTCGCGGCCTCTTCCACCGTAAGCAGCTCCTCGACCGTCACCGCCTTCACCTCCTTCACCGACGGAACCGAGTGGCACTCTTGGGGACCGATCGCCACTCCTGCGTCCGTTCAGGGAACAATTGGGAATCGACGGTGAGATTATGCTTCATCTTGACGCGAAGGGGGATGTGAAAAGGATAAAAGAGTGAAGGAGACCGAACGTCGGGCAGCGGGAAATCGGCACCGCGAGAGCGCCTTGGACCACGAAATGCGCGAAACGACGCGAGAGCCGCGAAAAGCCCAAGGGAATAGATCTATGCTTTCGTGCGTTTCGTGGCCTCATGTGTCATCGCGGTGACGGTCTCCCGCTGCCCGGACTCAGGGTGCTTCAAATGTTCATTGCCGAAGCAGGCGAGTGAATTCCTCGACCGTTAGATTGGCCTGCCGGATGATCGAGCGCAGCGTACCGACCGGCAGATCTCGGCTTCCGTGGACTGGAACGACGACGAACGCTGGATCATCCGATTTGCGCAGGTAGCGGTGGCTGCCGCGGACGTGGGAAAGGTGGAAGCCGGCGTGGAGGAGCGCTTGGACGACCTGCTTGCCGCTCGCCGAAGGAAGCGGCGTCACGCCGTCGCCAAATCCAGCTCGACCAATTCCGCCTTCTGGCTGGCGTGGGGGATCGGCAGCCCCTCCTTGCGAGCGGCCTCGAGATAGCCCAGGATCGCCTCGCGGGTGTTGGCGATTGCCTCCTCTCGGCTGTCGCCGAAGGTCGACAGGAAGTTGAGGTCCGGCACGTAGCTGACCCAGACCTGACCCTCGGGATCCCACTCCAGAAGAATGTTGAAGTGTCGCGTCTCCGCCATCGTCCGTGCCCCCCTTTTGTGGCGATGAAGTATCGAACAAAGCCCGCGACGCTATCGTAGCGCACCAGCCAGGGAATTCCCAGCGGCACCGCCCGTGCCAGTCCAGGAAAACATTTCCTGATCTCAATTATCCGCGACACCGCCGTCGTCCCAGACCCACATCGTGCGCAGGTCGGGGCGATAGGGGTGCTTCGCCGCCTCGGCTTCGTTCAGCTCGAGGCCAAGGCCGGGCTTCGTCGGCAGGTCAACGTAGCCGTCCTTCACGACGTAGCCGCCGTCGAAGAGGTCGTAGCGCCAGGGCGGGCTGGCGTGAACGTGCTCGAGGATCACCGCGTTCGGCGTGCAGGCGTTCAGGTGGATCGACGCCACGGTCGAGATCTCGCTCTGCGGGTTGTGGGGCGCGACGTCGATCGAGTGCGCCTCGGCCATCGCGGCGATCTTCTTCAGCTCGAGAATGCCCCCGCAGTGCACGATGTCGGGTTGGATGTAATTGACGAGGTGGCGATCGACGATCGGCACGAAGCCGTACTTGGTGAACAGGCGCTCGCCGGTCGCCAGCGGCACCTTCACCCGCTCGGCCAGCCAGGCCAGGCCGTCGACGTCCTCGGGCTGGGTCGCCTCTTCGAGGAAGAACTGGCGTAGCTCGGCGACCCGTTCCGCCACCTCGAGCGCCATGACCGGGGTGAGCTGGCCGTGGGCGTCGAGCAGCACGTCGACGTCGGGCCCAACCGCCTCGCGCACCGCCCGGACCTTCGCGACGCCCTCGCGAATGCCGGGGCTGGGGCGGACGACACCGTCGGACGCGACGAACGGCCCCATCTTGAGCGCGGTGTAGCCGGCCTCGACCAGCGCCCGCGCGCGTTCCGCCGTTTCCTCGGGGCTCCGGCCACCGAGGTGGGCGTACATGCGCACCCGGTCGCGGCAGGCGCCACCCAGCAACTGGTAGATCGGCACGCCGAGCGCCTTTCCGAGAATATCCCAGAGGGCGATCTCGATCGCGCTGATCGCGCTGTTCAAAACTGGACCGCCCCGCCAGCGCGCGTAACGATACATCGCCTGCCAGAGCCGCTCGATCTCGCGCGGATCCTTGCCAATCAGGTAGCGCTCGTGCTCTTCGATCGCCGCGGCCATCGTCTGGGCCTTGCTCGCGATCGTGCCCTCGCCCAGCCCGACCAGCCCCTCGTCGGTAAACACCTTGACGAAAACCCAGTTCGACGACCCGCCATCGACGACGAACGTGCGGAGTTGGGTGATTTTCATCCTTGATCCTCCATGATGCATCCC
>JBOGTX010000585.1:0-3046 GCA_050695695.1 Chloroflexota bacterium | reverse complement strand
CGCGGTCCTTCGCCTCGCGCAGCGCCTCGATGACGCCGTCGATGCCGTCACCCGGCAGGCCGAAGACGACGTCAACTCCCCAATCGTGGATCACATCGATGAGAACATCCGATGCGTTACCGGCCATTTTCTTCTCCTTATTTCTTATTGCCCGGCGTTATCAGCAGGGCGGCGCCGTCGAGCGGACCTGAATCATCCCGCCGGTGGCGCTGTACTGCGAATCGTGGCAGAGACATGTGACCACATCACCATTCAGCGTCCCCCCGCTGAGCGAGCACCCCCGGTGCGTGCAGGTATCGCCGATCGCGTCGACGCGTTCGTTGTAGCGGGTCAGTTGAACCGGAGCATTGCTTGCGATCGCCCGCCGCATCTGTCCTTCCACAACTTCTGCCTCCGGGAGCGCGTTCACGTCTTCCGGGAGGGTGGGTTCGAAGGTCGCGTGGTTGACCCGGCGCCCCGGTGGTCGGTTCATCCTACACGGAGAGGTATTCGTCGTTGGCGAACAGCGTCGGACCGGGCAAGAGTCGTGCCGCCGCCCGTTAGGCCGGCAGCCCACGCGGGCTACCCGCCGGTCGCGCCTGGATCTGATTCGTCGCGGTGACTCCCCAGAAACTCCGAGCTATGACATTTGCGCCGACGATGAGATCGTTCAGATCGGCGAATCCGAGCGACGGGTCGCCAAGAGCGGCGGGCGGTGCAACTATCCTACCTTTGCTCGTCTTCCTCAACCCAGGTGGGCAAGCGTGGTCTTTCTGAGGTCGGGAACAGTCGTTCAGGAAAGGTTCAGGGCAAGGCAGGTCTCGTTCAGGGGGCAAACAGGCGGTGTCCGGTATTCTCACCGGTGGTCGGGATGAGCGAAACCCTGACCGGAGGAGAGATGAGAGATGGCATTCGGGAATGCGCAACACCGCGCCACGATCGCGGAGCCGCCCATCGCGGCGTTTCTCTTTAACGACACGCGCCTCGCCCCGGTGTGGCTGGTGATCCGTCTCTACGCGGGCTACGAGTGGCTGGTGGCCGGCCTCGAGAAGCTGGGGAGTCCGGTCTGGACCGGTTCCCAGGCGGGCACGGCGATCGCTGGTTTCGCCGCCGGGGCGCTAAAGAAGACGGCGGGAAATAGCCCGGACGTGACCGGCTGGTACGCCAGCTTCCTCCAGGGGGTCGTGCTGCCAAACGCCGCGGTCTGGGGCTGGTTGATCAGCCTGGGCGAGATGGCCGTCGGGATCGGCCTGATCCTGGGGCTGTTCACCGGCATCGCCGCATTTTTCGGCGGACTGATGAACGCGAACTATCTCCTCGCCGGGACCGTGAGCACCAATCCGCTGCTGTTCATCCTCGCGACCTGGCTTGTCCTCGCCTGGCGGATCGCGGGGTACTGGGGGATCGACCGCTGGCTCCTCCCGGCGGTCGGTGTCCCGGGCCACCCGGGTCGCCTCTTCCCCCACGACCAGCACAGTGGCCGGCCGGCGCATGTCGCCGCCTAGCGGTTCGGTTGTGACCGGCGGAGTTTGGGCTAGCATTTTCATCGCTTATCCTATCGCTGGCGTTGCGGTATCTCTCCTCAAACGCCGGTGGTAGGATAAGCGATGATCACAAACATCGGAGAAAGCCATGCTCGCCGAGGTGACAGCGGATCTCTTGCGTCGAACCTGCGACCCGGCATCGTTCTCGGTTGACACGACCGATGATCCCCTCGCCGTCGAGGGGATCATCGGTTAGCCACTCGCGACGGCGGCCTTGCGGTTCGGTCTCGGGATTCGCGATCATGGCTATCACGTCTTCGTCGCCGGCCCGGCCGGCACGGGTAAGATGACCGCCGCGAATACCTACCTCGCCGCGGCCGCGCGCGCTCGCGCCGCGCCGGACGATTGGTGCTACGTGTATAACTTCGCTAACCCCGAGCGGCCGCGGGCGCTGCGATTGCCGAGCGGCCGAGGCCGGCCGCTCGCCGGAGGCTTTCAGCACGTGCTCCAGGTCGCCCAGCAACAACTCCCCCGCCTTCGAGAGCGACGAGTACACCGGTCGGCGGGACGCGCTGCTCAAAGGACTGCAAGACGAGCGCGAGCGCCAGCTCGCGCGACTCGGAGAGCTCGCTCGGACGCAGGGTCTCCTGCTGCAAGCGACGCCGATGGGGCTGCTGCTCGTTCCGCTCCGCGGCGCCCAGCCGATGTCGGATGAGGAGATCGCGGCGCTCACCACGCCCGAACGAGAGGAGTGGCGGCACCGGCGAGAGGGAATCGAGGAGGAGATCGCGCGGGCGATGAAGGGGCTGCGCCAGGGCGAACGGACCGCTCACGAGCAAATGGAGCGACTCGATCGGGATGTCGCGCTCAATACGGTTGGCGGACTCCTCGAGGACCTGATCGAGCACTATGGCGATCTGCCTGCCATCACCGCGTATCTTGGCGAGCTGCGCGAAGACCTGGTCAAGCAGGTTGGACTCTTTCGTGCCGCCGCGGACGGGACAGCCGGGCCCGGCGTGCCGAGCCCGGTGCAGCGCGAGCAGGCGCTTCGCCACTATCAGGTAAACGCCGTGGTCGAGCACGATCCGGACGCCGGCGCGCCGGTGGTCGACGAATCCCACCCAACCTATCAGAACCTGATCGGACGGATCGAGAAGGAAGCCGAGTTCGGCGTTCTCACGACCGATTTCACGCTGATCCGGGCGGGCGCGCTGCTCCGCGCCGTGGGCGATCGCGCCGTGCCGGGCGGTCTCCAACCAGCCCCTGCTCAGACCATTGGTCCGGCCCGTTCTGGGTCGTCAGCAGGGACGCCTGGCACGGTGAAAAAGAACGTCGAGCCTTTCCCCGGGTCCGACTCCAGCCAGATCCTTCCCCCGTGGCGCTCGATGATCTTCTTACAGATCGCCAGCCCGATTCCAGTTCCGGGATATTCGCCCTTGCCATGCAGGCGCTGGAAGAGGACGAAGATGCGCTCGAAGTACGGCGGCTCGATGCCGATGCCGTTGTCGCGGATGGAAAAGATCCACTCCCCTTCCCCACGGCGGGCTGCCACGTGGATCCGGGGCGGCTCGCCGCCCCGATAC
>JBOGTX010000584.1:0-2648 GCA_050695695.1 Chloroflexota bacterium | reverse complement strand
CGGCAGATCGGAAGCCTTGAAAGCGACCGGCTCTTCCACGAGCGGACGCTGCCCTCGGGAGACTCGGTTGCCGTTTTCCAGCTCTCGCTCCCGACGCGCCGGACCGCGCTGGCGGTCCTGGCGCTGGTGATCCCCGCGACCTGCCCGTCCCCCCTCACTCTCGACCCGGACATCCTCGATTCGCTCGTCAAGCGCCTGACGCTCGCCATCGAGAACGCGACGCTCTATCGGGCGCTGGCCAGGCGCAGCGGTGACTTGCAGCGTGCCTATGCCGACCTGGCGGTCGCTCACCAGGAGTTGGTCCGGGTCGACGAGATGAAGACGAACTTCCTCGCGAACGTCTCCCACGAGTTTCGCACCCCACTCACCTCGATTCGGTCGTTTTCTGAGCTGTTGTTATCGTACGAGGATGATCCGACCCTCCAGCGAGAGTTCCTGGAGATCATCAACACCGAGAGCGAGCGCCTCACCCGCATGGTGAACGATGTCCTGGACATCACCCAGATCGAGTCCGGTCACCTGGACTGGCACATGACGACGATGGACGTGGCGAGCCTGATCCACGAAAGTGGACGGACCTACGCCAGGGTGATCGAGCAGCAGAACCTGACGTTCCAGGAGGAGGTCAGCGCTAACTTGCCGGCGATCCACGGTGACCACGATCGCCTGCAACAGGTCATCGGCAATTTGCTCAACAACGCGCTGAAATTCACCCGCGCCGGGACGATCAAGCTGGGGGCCTGGAGCCAGGGCGATGAGATCCTGATTTCTGTCGCCGATACCGGCGTCGGCATTTCGCCCAAAGACCACGAGCGGATCTTCGAGAAGTTCCAGCAGGTAGGTGCCATGTTGACGGACAAGCCGCGCGGCGCGGGTCTCGGTCTTTCGATCTGTCGCGAGATCGTCGAACACCATCAGGGCCGGATCTGGGTCGATTCCAAACCGGGCGGGGGCAGCACCTTTACGTTCTCGTTGAAGGCGGTCGCGGACTCCGGTCCCTCGCCGGATCGCTCGTCCAGCCCGGTCCAGACTGGTGGGGTCGTGGAGGCGCGAGAGGAAGGGCGCACGCCGGTGATCGTGCGATGAATCCGTCGACCTTCGTTCTGGCGCGGCAGTGGGATGGCCCACCGGTGACCGATCAGGTGCGGCGAATTCTCGAGAGCGCGTGCCGCTTCGGCGCGCGTCAGGTCACGCTTTCCGACACCCGAGGGAGGGTCGGGGCGCGGGTCGAGCACTCGGTCGGTTTGGTGGTGCCGGAAATGACGACCCCGGCCGACACCGTCGAGACGAGCACCCCGGTCCTGATCCGCGGCGCCGCGGTCGCGGTGGTGCGGGCGACCGGCCACGTCCGCGCCGGCCAGACCCTCGAGCAGATCACCCACCTGACCGCGCGACGCCTCGAGGATGCCTGGGCGACGGCCGAGGAGATCGAGAACCTGGCGGGCGAGATTCTCCGCGCCTACGAGGAGCTGCACCTGCTGTACGGGTTAGGCGAGGCATTGACCCGTCAGCTCAGCGTCGCGGCTGGCGCCGAGGTGATCGACCTGATCGTGGAGAAGATCCTGGGCACGGTTCCGGCCACCTGGGCCGAGCTGAGCCTGACCGACCTGGGGATCGTCTTGCGCAAGGACGGGCAGCTCGCGGCCGAGAACGGCGGGCGAGCCGGCGTCGCCGATCAGCTCCTCCAGACAACGCTCCAGAGCGGGGGTGAGGTCCTGGGGACGATCACGCTGGCGCGTCCGCGGAACGGCGAGCCTTTCTCCTCGATCGATGGCAAGCTGCTCGACGCGGTTGGCACGCTGGTCGCCAACGCGATCCGGAACGCGCTGCTCTACGAAAAGCTGCGGTATCAGGCGCTCCACGACGCGTTGACGAGCCTTCCGAACCGTTCGCTCCTGCACGATCGCCTGCAAGAAGGGATCGCGACGGAACGCCGGACCGGCAAATCGCTCGCTTTGCTGATTCTGGATCTCGACCGCTTTAAGGAAGTCAACGATACGTTTGGTCACCAGTACGGCGATCGCCTGTTGCAGGAGACGGCGTCGCGCCTGCGCGGTGTCTTGCGCGAGTCCGATACGATCGCCCGCCTTGGCGGAGACGAGCTTGCCGTTTTACTGCCCGACACCGACGCCGACGGTGCGCTCGTCGCCGCCGCCAAGATCCTGAAGGTGCAGGAGCAACCCTTCGTGATCGAGGGGTACACGCTGAACGTTGGAGCGAGCATCGGCATCGCGCTCTTTCCTCAGCACGGCGCCGACGCGAACACCCTGATGCGCCACGCGGACGTCGCGATGTACGTCGCCAAGCGCTCGCGCTGCGGCTACGCGGTCTACGCCGCCGATCAAGATCAGCACGCTCCCAGTCGGTTGGCATTTCTCAGCGAGCTTCGGTCGGCGATCGAGCAGGACCAGCTGGTCCTCTACTATCAGCCGCAGGCGGACTTCAGAACTGGCCAGATCATCCGCGTGGAGGCTCTGGTGCGCTGGCAGCACCCAAAGCGTGGAGTCGTGCCGCCAGCCGAGTTCATCGCGCTCGCCGAGCACACCGGGCTGATCCGCGAGCTGACCGCCTACGTGCTCGATTGCAGCCTGCACCAGTGCCGCGAATGGTGCGACGAAGGGCTCCACATCGGGGTCGCGGTCAACGTC
>JBOGTX010000583.1:0-3056 GCA_050695695.1 Chloroflexota bacterium | reverse complement strand
AGATTCGCTCGCTCCGGGTAAGCCTCGACGATCAGTCCGGCACTAAGCCGGGTATCCTCCCCACGCGCGCCGACCACGATGGAGGAGTTTTCCCTTTGGATCGGGACAACCAGGGCAGGCTCGAAGTTCTTGACCATGCTTTTCGGCTCCTCCCGCCATCGCCGGCTAACGAGCAGTCGCGACGACTGGACATCGTGCTGGCTGGATTTGCTGCTGGTATTGTAGCCGGAGGAATGTTAAAATGCAAACGGTCAACGGGATATACTAACGTTTTGTGAAAGGGGGCACCCGGTGGACCAGGAACACCTGGGAGAACGGCTGCGAAAGGCCCGCGACCAGGCTCGCTTCAGCCAATCAGATGCCGCGCAGACCCTCGGCCTGACGCCGGCTGCCCTGAGCCAGTATGAGTCAGGCAAGCGCCGCGTCGATGCGCTCACCCTCGATCGGCTGAGCCACCTGTACAGCGTTCCCCTTCGCTTCTTCTTCGGTGAGGATACGCCCCGAGCAGATTGGGAGGAGGCTCTTCGTCTCCGCGCGGAGGAGATTCCCGCTGAAAGCAAGATGGGAATCTCTCGCCTCATCGAGAAGGTGCATGCCTTCGAGGACCTCTACCGGCGCACCGGCGTCCGGTTTTCGACGCCGGCTCACCCACCCTTTGCTCCCCTCCCTGAGAGACCGTTTAGCCGCGAGGATTGTGCGCTGTGGGCAGACAAGGCGAGGCGCCACTTCGATCTGGGGGTCGCTCCCCTCGCCGATCTTCGCGCCTTCCTCGAAGCCCAGGGCTATAAGGTATTCGCGATCCCTTTTGGTCAGAGTGAGGGATGTCTCTCCGGACTCTTCTTCCTTCACCCCAACCTTGGTCCTATCGTCGCGGTCAATGAAGACCAGGCTTATACCCGCCGTCCGTTCACGCTCGCCCACGAATTTGCCCACGGACTGTATCACTACGATCGATCGGCGATTCTCTGCCGCACCCAGGATAAGCGACCGCTGGAAGCCTTCGCGGACCGATTCGCTGGGCATTTCCTCGTGCCCACCGAAGCCCTTCGCGAGCGGATCCGGGACCTGGCGGTACAGACAGTCAGTTGCCCCGAGGATGTGGTGCATCTCGCCCGGTTCTTCGGCGTAAGCTACCAGGCCATGCTGCAGCATCTCGACGGTGAGCGCTTGCTCGCGCGACCGCGAGATGCCTTTGTTGCACGGCCCGTGATGCTGGCCCATGAGTTGGGCTATGCCGTGTCACCGTACGAATTTGGCGCGCGTCCGCTGCCGGTCGAGGAAAGACTGCCCCGGGTATTCTTGGAGCTTGCCTATCAGGCGGCGCGCGAGAAGAAGCTGTCTACCCGGCGCGTTGCCGAACTCCTTGGCATGAGCAACCTCGAGCTCGACGAGCGTCTCAATCCCGAGATCATCGAGGAGCCGGTCGAGGTCTATGCCTGAGTACGTCCTCGACACGGTCGTTCTCCAGGTGATGGCTTTCTCCGATCCCGATGGAGTCGAGATTCTCCTTCAAGGGCTTGCCGTGACGAAGGTACGCTTTCCGGCCGAGGTCTACAACTGGGATCAAGACTCTTTGCCGCTTGACACGCCAGACGACGACCTGAGCGAGTTCGCGCGGGGACTCCGCTACACTTTCCGCCAGACCCGAATGTTGCCGCCTGCGGAGGGCGGACGCTATACGACGTGGCTCCGTAATGCTGACCAATTGGCGCGGCACCGGGCGGAAGGCAGTCTCGTCGTGGATCCGTTGACGATCGAGGAGCTTCCGCAGCGTGAGGAGTTGATCGAAGGGTACGGCATTGGACGTGGCGAGGCGGCTTGCCTCGTCCTGGTGGAGCGCTATCGGGCGATGGGCGTTTTCCTCTCGTCCGACGAGGATGCCTGCGCCGTGGCCCGCCGCCTGGAACTGACCTATTGCACGATACCTGACATTCTCGATGCTTGGGTCAAGCGGTCCCGGCCGACAATGGAGCGTCTCGACACCCTGATCGCGGGGCTTCGCGCGGCAAAGTTTGGCCTCAAAGCGGAAGTGATGGAAAGACTTCGCCGGATCATCACGTCGAAAGGGTGAACAATTGCCGGGCACGAAGTGATCGTCGAAATGTGGAATAGGGCGGATCTCGCGAATATCCGCGATCTGGAGCAGCAGGTAAACCCGTGAACGTTGACCTTATCGCAGGCCTCCTCACCCAACGCGCGCCGTGTCTGGCGGGCACGTCGATCGAGGCAGCCGGTGAGGGAGATTACTGCCAGGCGTACGCGGTGAACGACGAATGGATCTTCCTCGTCGCGAAGCATGCGGAAGCCGCCCGGAGCTTGATGCGGGTCGCCGCGCTGCTCCCCGCGCTCGCGCCGACCCTGCCCCTGGCGATCCCCGAGATCGTGTACGCGGGCGAGGGGACCGGCCTCGACCCGGCGTTTGTCGGGTATCGGAAGATTCCTGGCGTGGAGCTGACCGCCGATCGCTTGAATGCGCTGCCGGTCGAGGATCAAGAACGGTGCGCCGCTGATCTCGCCGCCTTTCTGCGAGAGATCCATCGCTTCCCGGTCGATCTGGCCCGTCAGGCTGGGATCCCGGTGTGCGCCTATCCGTTCGCGGCGACCGAGGATGGGATGACCGACGGGACGGCCGAGGAGCAGTATCGGCGCGATCTGGATCGGATCCTGAGCTACTCGCTACTGGACCAAGGGACGCGCGACTTCTGCCAGCGGATCATGGGCCAGCACCTGAAGGAGTTGCAAAGCGAAGCTATCTCTCTGACGTTGCTCCACGGTGAAGTGTCCCAGGACCACGTGTTGTTCGATCCGACGACGAGGCGAATCACCGGCGTGATCGATTTCAACGGCGTCGTCATCGGGGATCCGGTGCGAGACCTCCTCTACCTTTATGAGGACTACGGTCCCGCCTTCCTGGCCGCCTTCCTCGATCATGACCCGATCACGGACCGACCGCGTCTGCTCGCCAAGCTGCACTTCTTCCACGAATGGCACACCGCGCTCCGTCTGCTCTGGGCGCTGGATCATCGGTACGCCCCGGCCATCGCCCATCGTTTGGA
>JBOGTX010000582.1:0-2010 GCA_050695695.1 Chloroflexota bacterium | reverse complement strand
ACAGAAGAGCGACTGAGATATCGGGTGCCTGCCCAGCCAGACGCTATGATGCATCGGACGACGCATCTCGTCAAGACTGATTTTATCCTCGCATTGAGGAACCGAGCACTAGCCATTCCAGGGTATCCGCCGGCCGGCCCACTTCTTGAACGTGCATCACGCGACCGACCGCACTGCACTGGATCACGCCGATCCGCCGGGGCCAGTCTACCTTCGGACGCCGGAAGGGCCCATGCCGCCACGTTGCCTCCTCCGAGTCATCCTCATCGGTCTCGTCGCGCTCGCCGTGGGCTGCGCCCGACCTACCGCTACGGGCCAGCGTGGCGCCGCGCCGGCCAGCGGCGGCGGCACGGTCGGGCAGACTGGCATCCCCGATTTCGGGCCGGCCCTCGCCGCAATTGGTGCGGACGCCTCGACGCCCTCTCCAGGCGCGGTCGCTCGGGCGGCCTCAAGGGGCGCGACTGTGGCTCGGCCGCCGGAGCAGCCCTCCGCCGG
The DNA here is from genome assembly GCA_050695695.1 of Chloroflexota bacterium. GTDB lineage: Bacteria > Chloroflexota > UBA6077 > FW602-bin22 > CADDYW01 > JAJPKB01. Next base: position 1,515 of record JBOGTX010000582.1, on the reverse strand, counting down.
GCCAGGCGGGCGCGACTATCCATACCAGAACGTCGTCTGGCACGCCTATGGGCGCGGGGCCACGGCCTACTTCCTGTTCGAGCCGGCCGGGCCTTCCCCGGCGTCCGCCTCGGTGGTCGTCTTCCTTCACGGCTGGCTGGCGACCACCCCGACGGTCTATTGGAATTGGATCCGCCACCTGGCGCGAAAGGGAAGCATCGTCATCTTCCCGATCTACCAGCAGCCGCTTTCCCTGCCATCCGCCTTCACCGCCAACGCGCTGAGCGCGGAAGAAAGCGCGCTGGCGGAGCTCCGGCGACCCGGTCACGTCTCGGCCCGACTGGATCGGATCGAGATCATCGGCCACTCGGTCGGGGCCGTTGTCGCCTTCAACCTGGCTGCCGAGGCCGCGAGCCACGGACTTCCGACACCGAAGGCGCTGCTGACCGTCGAGCCGGGCGGCCTGGAAGGAACGGGCCCGGCCTGGAACGCGGTCCCCATGGCCGATCCGCGCGCCATTCCCGCCAGCACCTATTACCTCACGTTGGTTGGCGACCGCGATACCATCGTTGGCGACGCCGACGCGATTCGGCTGTGGAATGCCATTCCCCAAATTCCGTCCGGCCGTCGCGATATTGTCGAGGTTGTCACCGACTTGCACGGATCGCCTGCTCTCGTCGCCGATCACTTTATGCCGTGCGCCGGATCCGGTCTCCTGTTTAGCTGGATGACCGCGACGAACGCCGACGATTATGACGCCACCTGGAAACTCTCGGTGGCACTGGCCAACGCCGCGTTCGAGCATCGGGACGTTGGCTACGCGCTCGGCGGGACGCCCGAGCAGCGCTTCATGGGAGTTTGGAGCGATGGCACACCGGTCAAATCGCTGCTCATCACCGAGAATCCCGGCGACCTCGGACCGGATCCGGCTGGACCGGCCGGTGGATTACCCGGCGTCTGACCTCGAGCACCGCTGACGCATCGGCGCGACCGATCGTCCCGGACTCCTTGACGGGCGCTCGCTCGCCCCGTATACTGCGCTCACCGCTCGTGCCCGAAAGAGACGTCGCGGTCGCCGTCCACGATTCCCCCGGAGCCTTTGACCTCGTCAGGCGCGGAGCACCGACTTCGGTTCACGCTGGAGAACGCGATGCTGCTTCTGACCCGCGTCCCCGGGGCTCTCTTGCCGGGATCCGGCCCGATTGCCAGGCGGCTGCCGGCCCGCCATACCGTGCTGGCGGTGATCGCCGCTCTGGCGCTCTGGGGGCTTTCCGGTGCCACCGCGCTCGCCGCCGATTCGCCGGTCTACCGGGTGCGGGCCGGGGACACCCTCACGAGCGTCGCCGCGCGCCACGGGGTGTCGGTGGCCGAGCTCGTCGCCCTCAACGGCCTCACCAATCCGAATCGACTGCTGGCCGGCCAGACCCTCCTGCTCGGGAACGGAACGGTCGCCGTTCGGGCGACGATTCCGGCGGCCCCGGCGCCGCTGATTCGGGCGCCCTACGTTCGCCAATTCGACGGCAGCATCTACGCGGA
>JBOGTX010000581.1:0-2935 GCA_050695695.1 Chloroflexota bacterium | reverse complement strand
GTCGTGGTGCCGTCGGTCGTCGACTCGACGCCGCCGGCTTTCCAGACGCCGAAGCCGGTGCCGACGGTCTCGATCGGCGATCAGCGATTCGCCATCGTGCTGCTTGGCTACGGGGGAAGCAATCACGACGGGGCGTATCTCACCGATTCGATCATGGTCGTCATCGTCGACCCCAGGCAGAAGTCATTGACTCTGCTCTCGGTTCCCCGCGATTCCTGGATTCCGATGTACTTCGACGGTCAGACCGCCGTCTACAACAAGGTCAACACCGCGTACGCGTTCGCGAAGGATCCCAGCCTCTACCCGGATCGTCTCGACAAGTACTCCGGCGCTCAGGGGCCGGGAGTCTTCGCGACCGATACCATCTCGCGGCTGATCGGCGTACCAGTCACCTATTACGTGGGTCTGGACTTCGAGGGGTTCCGGCAGATGATCAACGCCGTCGGGGGCGTCGACGTCGACGTGCCGACTGGCTTCGTCGCCCGCTATCCGGTGAACGACGACGCGGAGATCAACGCGAGCTGGACGACCATTCGCTTCGATTCCGGCCCCCAGCACATGGATGGGGAGCGCGCGATCGAATATGCCCGGGCGCGGGAAACCCTCGATAACTCCGGCGAGGGCAGTGACTTCGCCCGATCGCGGCGTCAGCGCCTGATCATCGAGGCGTTCAAGCAGCAATTGCTCCGACCGGCCGGGTTGCTGCACCTGCCCCAGCTGCTTTCGATCGCCAGCCAGCACCTCGACACGAACTACGCGATTCCGGCGGTGTCCCAGCTCAGTCAGCTCGCGTTGGATTGGAAAGACGTCCGCTTTTACCAGACGGCGCTCACCGAGAACAATTATTTGGAGGAGGGAACCGGCCCGGACGGAACCTACGTGCTGGTCCCAAACACGCCCGATCACTCGTGGGCCCAGGTCCGCGCCTTCGTGCGACAGCTCTGGAACAACCCCGCCGCCGGCGTCGCGATGGCATCCACCACGGTGATCGTCGAGAATGACAGTGGATCAGCCGGCCTGGCAACCCGGGTGAGCACGGGCCTGGTGGCATTGGGGTATCAAGTTGACGTGCGCGATGGCTCGCTTCGCGAGACGACCGACATCGTGGACCACACCGGTGGTCATGCGGGTCCGTTGATCGCTCAGCTCGAGCAAGACTTGCAGCTCAGGGATACGAACGTGGTGAGCCCAGCGGATGGTACGGCCGCGGGCGCGGTCGGATTGGCCGCGCCGGATCAGTCGTCGAATCTGGTCATCCAGTTGGGCGCGGACGAGGCAAACCTTTCGGTCTCGGTTCCACCGGATACCACGGCGCCCTCGAGCACGGTTGGCATCCTTAAATTCGGCGCCTGGGTGCCCGACCTCGGCGCTCCAACCCCAACTCCGGTCGAAGTGGCGCCGGTCAACCTGTCTGCCACGCCCAGCCCCACGCCGCCGCTCGGGCCCGCGAATTCGCCCCTGCCCGCGCCGCCGATCCGCGCCACCCCGATCGTCGTCTCGGGGAGCTCGGACGTCGTCGTGGTTCCGGACCTCGTCGGGTTCCCGTTGGCCGACGCACAGCGGGTCATCAACGATTCTGGCCTGATGACGACGTACGTCAACTACCAGACCGCCGGCGAGGTGGCCGACCACAAGTTCTTCCTCTCGATCGCGCCCGGCGCGGTGTTGAGTCAGAGTCCTCGCCCCGGCACGCGGGTATCGCGCGGCACCAAGGTGGCGCTGGCGGTCCGCAAGCCCTGATCCGATCGGCCAGCAGGGCCATCCGACGGCGATAGACAATAACCTCCGAACCAAATGTGGTGGCGCGCCGCGCGACCCGGGATCATCCATGCTCCACCAATCGCGGGCCCGTCGGCCCCGCGTCAGCCTGGGCTGGCGCGGGGGAGAGACCGGCAAGCGAACGGTGAAGATCGACCCTCGTCCTTCCTGGCTCGAAGCGGCGATGCTCCCGCCGTGCAACTCGACGATTCGCCTGGTGGTGGCCAGGCCGATGCCGGTCCCGGGGATCGCGCCGACCGTGCGGTGGCACCATGTATGCGAAGGAGATTCCCACGTTTCCCTTTGGAGGGCAGAGATGATCGGCTCGATTCTCGAGGCGCGGGCGAAATCGACGGACGACGCGTTGGAGATCTGTCGCCTCTTCTATCAATCCTTGCAACTGCACCAGGAGCCGGGGTGGCTTCGCGGGTCGTGCATGACCGGCCTCGACGACCCTCGGCAGGTCCTGATCCACGAGTATTGGAGCAGCCGGGCGGCCTGGGACGCCTGGCAGAACTCGACGGCGGACCGATTTCTCCGCGAGCGGTCCACGCCCCTGCTCGACACCCCCTGGGAGGCCCACCTGTACGAAGGTGCGTACGTCGCGGCGCCCAAGTGACCGAGGCCGAGCGATCACGCAAGGCGCGCTTCATCCTCGCGTCACCCAGGCGAACATCGATCAGACCATCTGCGTGAGCGGCTACACCGCGACAGTGCGGCCGCCGGTGACCGTCACCGAGCCGTTGAAAATCCAGCAGATCGCGGAGTACGGCTTCAGTGACACCAGGCTGTCGGACTACGAGGAAGATCACTTCGTGCCGCTGGAGCTCGGCGGCGCGCCAGCGGACCCCAAGAACCTCTGGCCCGAGCACCACGCCGAACCCTACGGCTCATTCGACAAAGACAAAGTGGAGAACGACCTGAATGACCAGGTGTGCAGTGGGACGATGACCCTCGCGGCCGCCCAGCACGCCATCCAGAGCGACTGGGTCGCGGTCTACCAGAAGCTCGACGCCGGCACTGGCGAAACCCAATAGACGTGGGATTATCGGGATTCATCGCTCTTCCCATTCTTCCCGGCTGACCCCGGCCTGGCGGAGAATCTCGGTGAGCAGATCAGAACTGATGTCGCCCCGGTGAAGATGGACGCGCTTTTCGGCAAATCGTAGCCTACTCC
>JBOGTX010000580.1:0-1899 GCA_050695695.1 Chloroflexota bacterium | reverse complement strand
GGCCTGGCCAGGGCGCGCCCGGTCGCTGGTCCTGGCGGACACGGCATCCGAATACAGTCCGGAGGCGCGGCGCCAGCTCGCCGAGCGCGCCCGCATCGCCGAGGAGCGCGGCATCGCCCCGCTGATCGAGCCGACGCTGGAGCGCTGGTTCACCCCGGCGTTCCGTCACGGGCAACCGGCCGAGATTCAGCGCATCCGGTCGATCCTCGCCGGCGCGCACCCGTCGGGCTACGCCGCGTCCTGTCGCGCGATCTCCAACGCCGACCTGACCGAGCGCCTGGTCAGCGTCGCGGTTCCGACGCTCGTCCTGGTGGGCGCGGAGGACCGTTCGACGACTCCCGAGATGGCGATGCAGATTCACGAGCACTTGCCGGGCTCGCGCTACGAAGTGGTCCCGGACGCCGCCCATCTCACCAATCTGGCCGCGCCCGAGCTCTTCAACCAGGCGGTTGCTCGGGCTGCCCGAGCCACGAGCGGCGATTCATCCGAGCCACCAAACGATCGGTGGGCGCCATGAATTGGAAGGTATTCGCGCTCCTCGAGAGCAGCTTCTGCGTCTTGCTGAGTGTCGTCGCGGTGATCTTCCTCTTCTTCGTGATGTCCGAGCGCGGTGGATCCGGCTTCGCGGAGCCAATCGCCATCGCCGGCATTGTGCTCTCGATCGCGCTGACCCTGGTCGCGCACGGCCAGCTGATCGGATCATTCCGTCGCCAGCCCCCTGGCGTCGAGATCGAGCCGCGCGCCGGCAGCCTGGCGATCCCGATCCTGACGATCGTCGCCTTCGGGGACGCCGCGCTGCTGTCGGCCACCGCCGGGGCGGCGAGCTGGGCGGAATTCGCCAGGGTCTACGTCACCTACTTCCTGGCTCCGCCGGCGGCGCTCGCGCTGGTCTCGCGGTTGTTCGTCATGTGGCTGACCCGCGGACCGTCGAGGGCGCCCGGAAGCTGATGGCCGCCGCGCGTCGCGTCGTGCGCGCTCGAGCGAAGGGTGGCAACGTCGAGCTTGAGAGCGTTGAGCAGCACCTGCACGCCGGACAGGTCGAAGCGAAAGTCGGTGGGCGTGAGACCACGAGCGGTGAGCGCCGCCCGAACCGCGGGCTGCGCTCGGCGCGGGCAGTAGAACATCAGGAATCCGCCGCCGCCGGCCCCGGTGATCTTTCCGCCGAGCGCGCCGCGGCTCCTCGCGAGCGCGTAGCATTCGTCGATGAAGGCGTTGCTGATCGACGGGGCCAGGGTCTTCTTTCGCTGCCAGGCCTGGTCGAGTAGCTCGCCAATCGCGTCGATGTCGCCGCACTCCAGCGCGAGGCGCGTATCGTTCGCGAGCGACTTGATCGCATCCAGCGATTCGATGACGCTGGGAACCGCGTGGGCAGTGCGCCGGTGCTGGTGACGGAGAATCTCCGACGAATGACGCGAGCTTCCGGTGAAGAAGAGCATGAGATTGCGTTCCAGGCGCTGGCGGTGGGCCGCGTCGATCGTCAACGGCGTCACCTCCACGCCGTCCGCGCTGAAACGAATCGTGTTCAACCCGCCAAACGCGGCGATGTACTGGTCCTGGCGTCCAATCGGCATGCCAAGTCGGTTGATCTCGAGGTCCGAGGCAATGTCGGCGATCTCGGCGCGGCCGAGCGTCTCGCCGAACAGCGCGCCCAGCGCCTGGACCAGCGCGACGGCGAGGCTGCTCGACGACCCGAGCCCGGTTCCCGGTGGAATCTCGGAGCCGAAGTTGATCCGAACGCCGCGCCGCAGTCGAAAGTGGCGAATCGCGGCGCGGGGAAGGGCAAGGCTGCCATTCCACGCCAGTCCGTTCACCGATGGCTCGACCGCCAGGTTATGATAGTTCGACGCGATAATCTCCTGCCGTTCGTTATCCTCGGGTTTGACGACCACGTAGCAGTAC
>JBOGTX010000579.1:0-3425 GCA_050695695.1 Chloroflexota bacterium | reverse complement strand
CCCGCCTCTCCCCGGCGCGGGGAGAGCGGGACAGGGTGAGAGAGGTCTCCTGGACGCGGTCCGCAAAATTCGGGATGCTTCATGATTGCTTAGAAATACTTCTTTCGGATGTACGCGACCTTCCCGCTCTCCAGCCGGATCATGTACCAGCCGGCGTCGCCGCCGCTCAGCGTCTTGACCTCGCCGACCACGGTGTAGTCCTTGGTCCGGTACCGCTCTTCCAGCACGATCGCGCTGTCGTTGGGCGCGGTCCTGACCTTCGCCCAGTCCAACAGCTCTGCCCTGGTCATCGGACGTACGGCGCTGCGCACCGGCTCGACGTGGAACTGGCCGGAGGCGGCAATGTTCTTCTGAGGGCCAGACTCACCACCCTCGGTGGCAACCGTCGACGCGGCTCCGACCGGTAGGCCCAGCTCCTGGCGCAGCTTGTCTTCGCTGTATCCCCGGAGCGCGGTCTTCACGTCGTTCGTGAAAACCTGGTTGCCGTCGACCTGACTGGTCAGGAAGCCCTTGCAGTCGTCGCGCTTTTTCTCGATGAAGCCGACCAGGGAGAGGATGATCCGACCGCGCAAGCTCGTCCCGCCGAGCGCCAGGATCGACTTCACGTCGGGGTTGATCATTTCGAAGTTGAGGTAGTTCTGGACGGTGTCGCGCTCGAAGGCGGCATCGCCGAGCAGATTCACGAAGTCGACTCGCCTCACGACATCGGTGCGCAGCCAGTCCTGGTAGATCGCGAGCTTCGCGAACTTGTTGGCGAATCGCCCGAGCAGCGCCGGATAGAACGCGGCCCGGTGCGCCTGGGTCATGGAATCCTTCATCAAGGCCACCGGGCGGCAGTCGGCGCCTCCGGCCGCGATGCTGTGCAGCGCGTGCGCGGTGCCGGTGAAGCCGTTGGCTTTCAGAATGTTGTTCGGGTAGACGTTGATAATCGTCCGGTAGAGCAACTGGATGATGAACTCGTCGTCGGTGTTGACCGGGTCCAGGAGGCGCTCCTGCATCTTGGCGAAGCAGCCGTCGCGGTCGTGGGCCCAGCTCTCGATCACCGCCTTGATCGCCCCGAGGGGTTCTTTCCCTTCCCGGACGTACTCGATCTTCGGCCCGGCGACCTGCGGGTCGGTCAGGGCGACGATCTCGAGCTGGCCGGTTGCCTCGTTGATCGATCCGGCGGTCTTGTTGGTGATCGACGCCTGCGCGCCGAGGACCTGCGCCCTCCCTTTGGCCTGGTTGCCAATGACCGTGGCGAGGCTCCCATTCTCCTTGATGTACTCGACGATTCCCTTGCGAATCTTCTCCTGGTTTTCCTCGGTCGTCGGATCGACCGACTTGTCGTCGACGTCGATCGTTCCGCTTTCCTTCAGCTCCTTCTTGAGCTTGGTGGTATCGACCGCGTTGGAAGCGGTCAGGCAGGCACGAAGGAGAATCGTGGGCTGGAGGCCACCCTGCATCGCCATCTTCTTGAAAAGCGCCTCGAAGAACGCCGTCCAGAAGTCCCGCATGGTCGTTTTGCCTGTGCTTGTCTTGGCGAAGGAGACCGGAACGCCCCCCTTTTCTTTGACCTTGTATTCACCGGTGTCCGGGTTCTTGGAGACGTCGGTCTCCTTGCCTCCCAGCTGGATGCTGGTCGAGCTCCCGTGTCCGGCGAACATGACCTGGGTGATCGTGCCCCCCATCCCGTGCTCGGTCGCAAGCTTCTGGAAGCCCACCTTGGTCAGTCCCATCAACTGCTGGACGTTCAGGCCCTCCATCGCGTACGCCCGGGTGTTCGTGTTCTGGATCACCTTGTTGACGTGCTCGTGGCGGACGAACGCGCCGTTGTGATCGTAGAGCGACTGGAGCACGAGGGTGAGCGGCTTGTCCTTCTTTCCCTTGTCAGTCTTCAGCTTGTCCAGCGACGCCTTCATGAACTTGTGATAGTTGCGGATGTCGGTCAAAGCACCCTTGTAGTCGCTAATCTTGCCGCCCTCGTCTTTCACCAGCGTGATGAAGGCGAGGGTATCCTTCCCGTTCGGCGCTTCGAAAATCGGGCTGCAGGTTTGATAGTAGGTGACGAACGCGGTCGCGACGTCCGGATTCGCGATCAGCGCCTTGAAGGCGGCCCGGGGCATGATCGCCTTGACCAGCGGGCCGGTCAGCGCCCCGTTGAGCGTCCCGACCCAGCGGCCTTCGATCAGGATCTCATTCAGCGTGCCGAGCTTCTCCAACTGAACGGTCGGCTGGCCCTCGAGCTCGCCGTTGAGGGCCTCGCAGTAGTTCTTCAGGTAGGTGAGACTGCTGGCATCCGCCCGCGCGTCGGTGACGACGTCGCCGAGCTTGATCGACCCGAGGCCATCGAGCCCCCATTCCACGACCTGCCAGATGATGCCGCGCGCCTGGACGTCGAAGTCCTCGTTTGCCCAGTCCATCTGCTCGGCCTTGCGGTGTCGGTCGAACTCCGCCACCGTCAGCTCGAGGAGCTCGTCGTGGTTCTTCCGAATCCTCTGGATCGGCGCGGGTCCGGCGTACGACGCCGTCACGCCGCCCTCGGCGCGCGTCCCGCGGTCGAGCGTCGCTTGCCCCACCGCTGGTCCACCCGGGAACGCCGAGCCTGCCGCCCGATGACCTAACTGATCGGCCTCGCGCTCGAGCCCGGGATCATCATTGGCTGCCACGCCGCCGGCCCGGGTCGTCGGCCGCACCTTCCCCTGGCCCTGCTGGACGACGTGGGCCAGCTCGTGGCCGACCATCCACTGGCCGGTCTCGGTGTGCGGCTGCCACTGTCCGGGGGCGACGTGGACCTGATTTCCCTGCGCGAAGGCGAGCGCTCCGACCTGGTCCGCCCTTGGCGAATCGGCGTGCACGCGCACGTCGGAGAAGTCCTGACCGAAGAAGCTTTCCATCTTGCCAAGGACGCCGGTCGGGAGCCCGGTCTGGTTTGGCGAATTGGAATCCCTCGGCGCGGTGGCCAGGGGCGCCCGGGCGGGCGATCCGCCGGCGCTTCGTGGCGGAGATGCCGCGGCAACCCGCTGAATGGCCTGGTTGCCGAGACCCGCCAGCATCGTGGCCGGCAGGCGGCCGTGTTGGGCGAGTCGCTGAACCGCCTGGTTGCCGACGATCGACGAAGGCTGGGCGCCGCCCCACGATCCAACCAGCGACGACGGCGCCTCCTGGGCTCGATCCCGCGTCGCCCGGCGGGCGAGCCGGGCGGGCGAACGATAGCCCGTCATCCGCGATCCCTCCGCGCCACCCGGTCAAGCCCACGAACCATGGGCACCAGTGTACGCCGCTTTGGTTACGGCGACAAGGGCTCGGGAAGGTAGACTAGGGTCATTTAATTGTTCGGGATGCCGATGAGAGCAAGGGCAGACCAGGGTTGGGCCGCGAACCGGCGACAGGCGGCGGCGATCTGGTGTTCGCCGGTGCTCCGGAGCAAGCCGATGGCGGTGTTG
>JBOGTX010000578.1:0-1549 GCA_050695695.1 Chloroflexota bacterium | reverse complement strand
CCTACGTCGACCTTGATGAGCTGCACCAGAAGGCCGGCGAGGTCGTCGCGCGGTGCACCGGCGCCGAAGCCGGCTACGTCTGCGCGGGCGCCGCGGCCGGTTTGGTCCTGTCGACCGCGGCCTGCGTCGCCGGATCCGATCCGGCGAAGATTCGCCGGCTGCCCGACACCACGGGCATGAAGAACGAAGTCATTATGCACAAGTCCCACCGCAACGGGTACGACCACGCGATCCGTCAGGTCGGGGTGAAGCTGGTCGAGATCGGCTTCGCGAACTCGACCGCCGCCTGGGAGCTGGAATCGGCGATCGGGCCGAACACCGCGGCGGTCGCCTACGTCGTCGCGCCGTGGCTCCAGCGCTCCGCCGCGCTTCCCCTGCCGGAGGTGACGCGGATCGCCCACGAGCGGGGGGTACCGGTCTTCGTCGACGCGTCGGCGACCCTGCCGCCGCACGAGAACCTGACCCGCTTCATCGCCGAAGGCGCCGATCTGGTGACGTACTCCGGTGGCAAGGGAATTCGGGGACCACAAACGTCGGGCGTTCTCTGTGGCCGGCGCGACCTGATCGACGCGGCGGTGGCGCAGGGGAACCCGAACCACGCGATTGGTCGGCCGATGAAGGTCGGCAAGGAAGAGATCGTCGGATTGGTGACGGCGCTGGAGATGTACGTGGCGCGCGATCACACCGCCGAATTCCGGGAGTGGGAAGCCCGCGCTCAGACCATCGCCGACGCGGTCAAAGGCATTGAGGGCCTTTACGGGCGGGAAGCGCACGACGACGTGAGCCGCTGGGCGCCCCAGGCGATCATCAGCTTCGAGGGACGCTGGAAGGGCCCGCGGCCGAGCGAGGTCGTGGCAGCGCTGCGCTCCGGCGACCCGTCGGTCCGGGTCAACAGCCGGGCCGACGAGATCAGCGTCGCGGCCATGACCCTCGAAGACGGCGAGGCCGAGATCATCGCCAAGCGATTGCGGGAAGTGCTGGCGGGGTAGCTGGTCGGCGGGCACACTCAAACGAGCTGCTACGTCCTGGGATTGGCCAGTGCTCTTACTTTCCGAATCCAGCGCTGGCCAACTCGAAGCTGACTGAGCGGACGGAAAGGAGGGCGCACGAATGACCGACCGCTACGTTCGGCCGAGCTGGTTTACGACCAACGTCTTCAATCGGATCGTTGCGCTGCTCACCCGGCTGGGGCTCAGCGTGTACGGCTCGCGCGTCCTGGCGGTGCGTGGGCGGACAAGCGGGGAGTGGCGAATGACGCCGGTGAACCTGCTCGAATACCAGGGCATGCGGTACCTGGTCGCGCCGCGCGGCGTCACCCAGTGGGTGCGTAACATTCGGGCGAGCGGCGAGGGCGAGCTCCGAGTCGGTTGGCGGCGCGAGCCGAGCCGGGTCGTCGAGTTGAGAGACGCTGAGAGACCGGATCTGCTCCGCGCCTACCTGCGCCGCTGGCGCTTCGAGGTCGGCACCTTCTTCCAGGGCGTTGGCCCGGATGCCACCGAAGCTGAGCTTCGTCGGATCGCGCCGGGGTATCCGGTGTTTCGAATCGTGG
>JBOGTX010000577.1:0-1757 GCA_050695695.1 Chloroflexota bacterium | reverse complement strand
GAACGATCGTCTTGCTGGTGCTTGCCGCGGCCTGGGGCCAGGTGCAAGAGGTCGGGCAGCGGGTGCTGGGCGCGACGCTGGATCGACGGCTGCTGGGGACGGCGGGGGCGAGCGACGAAGCGGCAAGTGTTCGGCGGGTCAACGCGCTGGGGGCGGTGGCCGGCGCGCTCATCGACGTGGGCTTCCTGGTCGTGGCGTACTGGGTGTTGGGGGTGCCGGCGGTCAACCTGCTCGCGCAAAGCGCCGGGCGGACGGCGGCGGGCAGCGTGCTGCTGGTGATCCTGGTGATCGGGGCGCTCGCGCTCGTGGCGCTGCCGGCGCGCCGCGCGATCGTGGTGCTGCGCGGCCAGGGGGATCCGGGCGGGCGCTCTGGCACCCGGATGGTGCTCGCGCTGGCGATCCTGCTGGCGCTGCTGCTGGTGACGGCGGGAACCGCGGCGCCGTCGGTGTGGGCCGCGCCCAACGTCTCCGGGGATCTGACGGTGGCGAGCGTGCCGGCGCAGGCGGCGGAGCCGGTGGTCCAGGTGAGCTGGCAGTACCTGGTGCCCTTTACTCCCAGCCGCTCCCAGGCGACCTACGCGCTCACCCTGGCCTGCTCGACCGGACAGGAGCTCGGGCGCTTTCGGGAAGCCTTCACTCCACCGAAGGGCACGATGCCGCTTGGCCCGATCGGCCGGGCGGGCGCGACCGGAGCGAGCTGCGCTGACTGGCAGCGCGTCTACTTCGCCGATCGCCAGGCGGCCGGCCTCCCGACGACGGCCAGTGCCTCCTGGGACTGGCTGGACGTGAAGGTCATCCTCCATCCGGACCGTAGCGCCGACGTGATCGAGACTCACCACGCCCTTTTCACCTTCGGGACGCACGCCAGCCTGTCCTGGAGCGAGCCGGGAGCGTTGACCGGATTGAGTGTCGAGGACGAAGGGCAGATCCTGCCGCTGAATCCGACGGCGGCGTCCGACCATGACGCCCGCCTCTCGACGGCAAACGGGCAACCGGTGCTGGGGGTCTGGTTCCCGGCGGTGGAAAGTCCGGGCACGCGGACGATCGTCGTGCGCTACCACCTGGCCAACGCGATCGAGGCGAACGGAAGCGGCTTCCGGTTCGCACGGCAACTGATCGGACCGGCGCGGACCGGGCCGGTCTGGCACACCACGGTCGAGGTGATCCTGCCCGACACGGTCGGATCCGACGCGGTCGACCTTTCGACGGTGGGCGCCGGCGCGCGGGATGGGATCGCCAACGCCCACACCGCCTGGTTCAGCGCCGACGACGTGGCGGGGGACGGGAACTTCACGGCGATCGTGAGCTGGGGCGGCGCGAAGCCGTCGCCACTCCCGGCGACCGCGACGCCAACGCCGACTCCGACTCCAACTGAGACACTCACGCCGACTCCAACCTCGACCGGCGTTCCGAGCGCCGCCGCGACCGCGATTCCAACGGCGACCAAGACGCCGACCCCGACGCCCACGAGTGGCGAGGCCACCAATCAGGTGGTGAAGGCGACCCGGGTCGTCGCGACGCGCCCGCCGGCCTCGCCGACCCGCCGGCCGGCGACGGCGACCCCGCGCCCGACCGAGACGCCACTCCCGACCGCGACGTTGGCGCCCAGCTCGACGCCGACCCTCGCGCCGACTGACACCGCGACCTCGGCGCCGGCGGCGAACAATCCGCCACCACCGACCGATACACCGGTGCCGCCAACCGATACGCCGGTCCCGCCAACGGCGACCGCGACACCTCAGCCGACCGCGACGTTC
>JBOGTX010000576.1:0-2386 GCA_050695695.1 Chloroflexota bacterium | reverse complement strand
GGGTCGAGACGCTCGTCGCGGCGTTCGCCGGTCTTTTGCAGCGGAGCAGGACAGTTCGTCTCTTGATGCTCGGCGCGACGGCCGGCGATTCGGGTACCTCGGACCGGCGATACGAGAATCAGATTCGCCTGCTGCTCGATCAGCCGACGGTGCGCGGACACGTCGGCTGGACCGGATTCGTTCAGGCGAGTGACGTGGCGGGATACCTCCGCGCCTCCGACCTGTGTGTGCTCCCCTTTCGGGACGGTGTCTCGCTACGTCACGGGACGCTGATCGCCGCGATCGCCCATCACCTCCCGATCATCACCACCAGGGCTGGGCAGGCCGAGACGGTTGGCCTGCTTCCCGACCTCCTGGACGGCGAGAACGCCTTACTGGTCCCTCCCGGCGATCCCACGGCGCTCCTGGCGGCGATCGAGCGGGCCGCGCTCGACGCTGAGCTGCGGCGGCGCCTCTCGAGCGAGATCGTTAAGGTAGCCGAGGCGTTTCAATGGGACACGATCGCCGGGCAAACCCTACGACTGTATCAGGAGATCGGCCGGGTGGTATAATCGCGCCGAAGGCCAAGAGGCGAGAGTGGGATCGGGTGCGCACCAAGAAAGCCAGTGATCTAGTTCGCCTTGCCATCCTCGGGTTGATCCTCTTCGGCTTCCTGGCGCGAGTCTGGAGAATCGGCTACCAGAGCCTCTGGTTGGATGAGGCGCTGAGCGTCACCTTCGCCGGCGCGTCGCTACCCCAGCTTCTCACCAATCTCGCGGCACAAGACATTCATCCTCCGCTTTATTACGTCCTCCTTCATTTTTGGATGCGCCTGGCCGGGCGGGGCGAGTTTTCGGTCCGATTCCTATCGCTGCTGCTGGGGCTTCCGTCGGTTCCGGCGACGTATGCCCTGGCGCACGCGCTGTTCGACACCGGCGAGCCGGCAATCGGCCCCGAAGGCAATCGGCTCGAGCGGCGGGTCGGAGATCGCGCGTCGGCGATTGGACTGATTGGCGCTTTCCTGGTCGCCTTTTCGCCTTTTCTGGTGTATTACTCGCAGGAAGCGCGGATGTATAGCGCGCTGGTGACGTTCAGCGTGCTGTCGAGCTACGCCCTGTGGAAGTATCTGGCCCGCCTGGATCCGCGCTGGCTCGGCGGCTACGTCGCCTTCACCGCGGCCCTGCTCTATACCCAGTACTTTGGCGGGCTCGTCGTCCTCGCCCAGGTGCTGTACTTGCTGGGGCTGCTGACCCGACGACGGGGAGCCGCGGTGCGCGGACTGGCTGGCGTCGTCATCGTGGGCGCGTGTTACCTGCCGTGGGCGCCGTCGGCGCTGTCGCAAGTGCTGCGGATGTATCACGCTCCGGACTTCTGGCAAGGTCAGCTTTCGCTGACCTTTCTGCTGGAGCACATTTTCGGGGCGTTCGCGCTCGGTCAGTACGCGGCCATCGGCCACTATCTGCCGGTGGCGGTCGTGGCGGCACTCGTTCTCCTCGGCGGCCTGGCGCTGCTGGCGCGTCGGGCCTTCGCCCGGGGCGGTGGCGAGCTCTTCCTTCTGATCTACCTGCTCGTGCCGCTGGTCGTGCTCTACGCGATCCTCGCGAAGAACCCGAAGTTTACCGAGCGATACCTGATCATGATCGTCCCGCCATTCTATCTGGTGTTTGCGCTGGCGCTGGTGGACCTGACCCGCTGGATCGAGTGCCGAGCGAAGGGCGCGATTCGACGCGCCGGCCTGCTCGCCCCGTTGGCGATCGCCGTGGTGTTTCTCGGGGTGTCGTTCGGCCAGCTCTGGCAAGTCTACTACGGCCCCGGCTATCGGAAGGAAGATAATCGCGGTGCCGCGAGCTACATCTCCCAGCACTATCAGCCAGGCGACGTGGTGATCCTGATGATGGACCCTTATTCGTTTCCCTATTACTCCGACGGTCGGATTCCCGCGGTCCCGCTCCAACCGGGCGACAACATGGAAGCCGGGGCCAATGGCTTGAACGCGATTCTGACTGGCCACAAGCGTGCCTGGCTGCTTCTTTGGAACGCCGACTTCGCCGATCCAACCGGTTTCGTTCGCAACGCGCTCGATTCCGCCTATCCACAAACCCAGGTGGCACAGTTCAACGGTCTTGGATTGAAGCTTTTCGCCATCGACCATCCTCCGCACTTCTCGGTGCGGACGACCCCCGAGCACGCGGAGCCGGTCGATTTCGGGAATCGCTTGCAGCTACTGGGGTACGACTTACCGGGCGCCACGGTGTCCGCGGGCCAAACCGGCACGATTACTCTGTACTGGAAGGCGCTGCGCTCGCTCGATCGGGACTATATCGTCTCCCTTCGGCTGACCGATGGCCGCTTCTATTATTGGCGGAACGATCGCCGGCCCGCCGCCGATACCTTCCCGACGACGAGC
>JBOGTX010000575.1:0-9176 GCA_050695695.1 Chloroflexota bacterium | reverse complement strand
CTTGGAGGTAGGGACGGGTGTCGGCTGAGCTTCGGTTTACGATCCACGATCTCGAGCTCCTGCCCGAAAACGAGAACCGGTACGAGATTATCGACGGAGAACTGTGCGTGTCCACTCAGCCTCACTGGCGTCATCAGTTCGCGTGTGGACGACTGTTTCGCGCACTCGATACCTGGGACGAACTTGAAGGCTCTGGCCTGGCGATCGAAGCGCCCGGCGTGATCTTCGCGGAGGACGATGCGGTCGCGCCAGACGTCGTGTGGGTAAGCCGTGAGCGCCTGAACCGCGTGCTCGGCGACGATGGGAAACTGTATGCCGCGCCGGACCTGGTCGTGGAGGTCCTCTCGCCCGGTCCAAAGAACGAGGAGCGTGACCGTGAGCTCAAGCTCAAGCTCTACTCGCGCCAGGGCGTACGGGAGTACTGGATCGCCGATTGGCGCGACGTGACGGTGCGGGTATATCGTCGCGAGCGCGCGGTGCTCCGTCACGTCGCCACCCTCACCGCCGAGGACACTTTGACGTCGCCGTTGCTCCCGGGCTTTGCCTGGCCGTTGGCCGGCTTGAAGGCATCGCCCATTTAACGAGCGGCCAGGTAGCAAAAGCCAGGAGGATGTCTCAATGGCACAGCTCGGACAGGTCGCGGCGCTGACGGGTCAGCGCGCGGTCGCGATCCAGGAATTTCCGGTTCCCGAGATCGACGACGAGAGCATCCTGCTGGGGATTGGACTGACCGGCGTTTGTGGCTCGGATCTTCACCGCTACCAGGACGTTGGCGAGACCCTCGATCTGGCGATGCCGGTCGTTATGGGCCACGAGATCAGCGGTCGCGTCCTCAAGCTCGGCCGCCGGGCGAACGAGGCAATGAAATCCGATCAGCCGCTGCGCGAGGGCGACCGGGTCGTCGTCTACGCCCAGCGGCCCTGCGGCCAGTGCTACTGGTGCCGCGAGTTCGGCTTTACCGCGCGCTGCGAGGGCAAGCGCCCGGTCGGCTATGGCTATCGCTACGGCAGTGTCGACACCCCGCCCTACTTCACCGGCGGCTTCGGCGATTACCTCGTGCTCGGCCCTGGCACCTGGCTCTGGAAGATCCCGGACGAGGTTCCCTGGGAAGCGGCGGTGCTCGCCGAGCCTTTCAGCATGGGCATCCGCGCCGTCGAGCGGGCGCTTTCCCTTCCCTCCTGGAAGAACGAGCAGACCCTGACCTTCGGCGGAACCGTCGTCGTGCTGGGCGCCGGGGCGATCGGCGTGCTCACCGCGGTGGCCGCGCGGCTGGCCGGCGCCGGCAAGATTATCGTTCTTGGCGCTCCCCGAGGCGCGCTGGAGGTGGCCGAACGGGTCGGGGTGGCCGACCTGACGATCGACATCGACCAGGTTGGACCGAAGGAGCGGATCGCCCAGGTGAAGGCACTGACCGCCGGCGGGCACGGGGCCGACGTCGTCTTCGAGGCGGCCGGAGTGCCGCTGGCGTTTCTCGAGGGACTGGAGATGCTGCGTCCGCTCGGCACCTATGTCGAGCTCGGCTGCATGATCGATACCGGCAAGACGGTGCCACTGAACGTGGCCCACCACCTGACCCAGAAAGACCTCGTCCTCTATAGCGTCGCGGCCCAGCCGCCGCAAACGATCGGCAAGGCGGTCCGAACAATCGCCACGACCCACCGCCGGATCGACTATCCGCAGCTCGTCGGCCAGGTTCTGCCAGTCGCCGAGACCGGTCGGGCCTTCCGCCTGCTCGAAGACGCCGTGGCAAAGCCGGTCAAGGTCGCGGTGAGAGGGGCCGGCTATTAGAGGGTGTTTGACTTGAGCGAACCCTCGATCAACACCGACCGGAACGGCTCTAACTCCGGCGAAGCTCTCGACGCATGAGCTGCACGTTGACGAGCAGCAGCAATGCCCCAATTCCAGCCAGGATGGCGAGCGGCGCCGGGTCGACCAACTGCCCGCGCAGCATGAGATCCTGGAGCGCGACGGTCGCGTGACTGACTGGCAGGACGAAGGACACCTGGGTGGCTGGCGCCTGAAAATCGCCGATTGGCAAGAAGAATCCGCTGAAGAAGACCGACGCCAGCAGCACCAGCATGGTCAGTTGCACCGCGCTCTCCTGGGACGTCGACAGGAGCGAGATCGTCAGTCCGATGCCAAGCGAGGCGAAGACGAGCAGCGCCAGGGTTCCCCAGTAGAGGCGCGGATCTCCCAGGAAGGGCACCGCGAGGTATCGGGTCATCAGCAGAGTCAGCGCGCCGCCGATGCCAAGGCAGAGCGCCCCGTAGCTCAGGTGCTTGCCGAGGAGCAGTCCGAACACCGACGTCGGCGCCGCCTGGTATAACTCGATCATGCCGAGCATGCGATCGCGGACCAGCGAGAGCGCCATGAAAGTGATCGCCAGGTGCTGGAGCAGGAGCGCCAGGACACCCGGGCTGTAGTAGGCGACAAAGGTCGGTGCGATCGGCGCCACGTTCTCGACCGTGCTCTGGAACGGCGCAGCCAGTAACCCCGGCGCGATGGCATCGAGCTGCGTGCTCAGCGAATCGACCTGGCTCAGATCGTTCTTGAGCCGGCGCACCCGGCCATCCGGCGTGTCCGGCATCGCGTCGACGGTTTGTCGGAGATCGCTGAGCGCCGGCCGCGCGCTTTGAACGTCACGCTGGACCCGCCGCGCGGTGTCGGCGATCACCTGCTTGTTCAGCTCGGCCGCCAGGATGTAGGCGACGTAGCCGATGTAGGCCTGCTCGACCGGGTCGCTCTGATCGTGGAGGACCTGAATCACCGCCTGGTGCCCGTTCTTGATCGAGGTGGCGGCATCCGAGGGGATCACCAGGACGAGGTCGCTCTGCTGATTGGTCAGGGTCGCCCGCGCGGACGACTCGTCGGCGGTCACCGCGACGACTGCGACCGAGTCGCCGAACCGATCGCGCCAGAAGCTGACGTCACGGGGCAGGGCCATCGTCGTGGGAACGACCAGGACCGCCCGCAGCGGCGGCCGCGTTCCGCGGTGTCCGATGGCGAAGACGAGCAAGATCAGAAACGGCCCGAGCACCAGGGCAAGGATCAAAAACGGCTGTCGGGCAACGTCCAGCAGCTCCCGGGTGAGCAGCGTCCAGCCGCGAATCGGGCCGCTAAGCACGGCCGGTCACCAGTCGCTCGAAGACGTCGTCGAACGGCGGTCGAACCTCGTTGGCGGTGGTCACCGCGACGTTGGACTGGCGCAGCCGCTCGACGACGAGGGGAAGCGCGACCCCGGCCGAATCGACGGTCAGCCAGAGGTGATCGCGCCCGCGCACCGCGACCTCGCGGATCACGTCGGACTGGCGCAGCGCGTCGATCGCCGGGGCAAGTGAGCCCTCGACCGCGACCTCGACGATCTCACCGCCGAGCGCCTGGCGGCGAAGCTCGGCCGGCGTTCCCAGCGCGCGCAGGCGCCCCTCGACCAGCAGCGCGACCCGGTCGCAGGACTCGGCCTCCGCCATGTTATGCCCGGTGGTCAGCAGGGTTCGCCCTTCGTTCCGCAGCGCCCGAAACCAATCCCACATGCGACCGCGCAGCAGGGGATCCAGGCCAGTGGTCGGCTCGTCGAGAATCGCCAGGCGCGGCGCGTGGACGAGCGCGGCGGCGTTGGCGACGCGCCGGCGCTCACCGCCCGACATCGTCCCCACCGCGTGTCGACGCTTGTCCCAGAGCTCTACCCGCTCCAGCATCGAGCGAACGGCGCGGCGGCGCCAGAGCCAGCCCTTCCCGTAGAGGCCGGCCGCGAAGGAGACCGCCTCCTCGGCGGAGAAGGTGGGCGGATAGAGGAAGCTCTGCGGTGAATAGCCGATTTGCTCGCGCTCCCGCGCGCCCAGGCGATGGGCCGGAACCCCAAGGACGCGCACCATGCCCGACGTTGGTCGATGAATTCCCAGGATCATCCGGATCGTCGTCGACTTGCCGGACCCGCTCGGGCCGTAGAGCCCGAGGATCTCGCCGCGCCGCAGGGCGAGGGTCAGGTCGTCGACGGCGGTCAGGTTACCGAATCGCCGACCAGCGTGCTCTAGATCCACGAGGAGTTGCCCGGCCATCACGCCGCGGATCCTACCAGTCACCACCACCCTCGTCAAATCACCCGCTTGCCAGGCCATTAGCTCGGTGGCCTTGACACGAGCGCGGGATGGGTACAAGATAAATACACATCACGGAGGAATGACCATGCTCCTAGCCGGCGACATTGGCGGCACGAAAACCGATCTCGCGGTCTTCTCGGCCGAGGCTGGCCCGCGCGCGCCGCTCGCTCAGGCCGAATTCCCCAGCGGCAACTACTCGGGCCTCGAGGCCATGGCCCGGGAGTTCCTCGCCGGCGTGAAGGGGCCGGTCGATCGGGCCTGCTTCGACGTGGCGGGCCCGGTCTTCGCTGGCCACGCGAAGATCACCAACTTGCCGTGGGAGATCGACGCGCGCGCACTGGCCCGTGAGCTGAACCTCCAATCGGTCGATCTTCTGAACGACGTGGAAGCGATCGCGCGCGCCGTGCCGATCCTGGGGCCAGCCGATCTGCACACCCTGAATCAGGGAAAGGCGGTCGAGGGCGGCGCCATCGCGGTCGTCGCGCCGGGCACCGGCATGGGCCAGGCGTTTCTCACCCGGGACGGCGCGCGCTATCGGGCCCACGCCACCGAGGGCGGGCACGCCGACTTCGCGCCGGCCACCGCGGCCCAGGCTGGTCTCCTGGCCTACCTGTGGGGCCACTACGACCACGTGAGCGTCGAGCGCGTTTGCTCGGGGCGGGCAATTCCGGACATCTATCGGTACCTTCGCGACCGCGGCAGCGCGCCCGAATCGGCTGACCTGGCGCGCAAGCTGGCGGACGCGAAGGACTCGACCCCGTTGATCGTCGAGGCGGCGCTCCAGACCATCGCGCCCGATCCGCTCTGCGCGGCCACCATCGAGACATTCGTCGACATTCTGGGCGCCGAGGCGGCAAACCTGGCGCTCAAGGTGCTGGCAACCGGCGGCGTCTACCTGGCGGGAGGAATCCCCCCGCGTCTTCGGTCCGTCCTGGACACTGGCCGTTTCATGAGCGCGTTCACCCGCAAGGGGCGATTCGCCGACCTGATGGCCAGCATTCCGGTTCACGTGGTGATCCAGCGGGCCGCCCTGATTGGCGCGGCCCAGTACGGGCTGGAACGCGCGGCGGACCGTGCCGTGCCAGATTAGAGGAGAGATGCCCTGATGCCGTCCCATTCGGATACCCTCGTTGTCTTCGGCGTGAATGGCGATCTCGCGAACAAGCAGATCTTCCCAGCCCTCCAGGCAATGACCCGCCGGGGTCATCTCGACGTGCCGGTCATTTGCGTCGCTCGCTCCGGCTGGAATCTCGATCAGCTTCGCGGCCGAGCCCGGGAAAGCCTGGAGCAGCACGGCGGGGTCGACGCCGCCGCGTTCGCGAAGCTGTCGGCCAGGCTGCGCTACGTCGATGGCGATTACGCCGACCCGGCCACCTACCGGCGCCTCGCCGAAGCGCTCGGCGACGCCACGCGCCCCTTGCACTACTTCGCGATTCCGCCGAGCCTGTTCGCGAAGACGGTCGAGGGACTGGCGACGTCGGGGTGCGTTCGAGAGGGCCGGGTGGTGCTGGAAAAGCCGTTCGGGCACGACCTGACGTCCGCCCGTGACCTCACCCGGACCCTCCACCAGTTCGTTCCGGAGCCGCGTCTCTTTCGGATCGATCACTACCTGGGCAAAGAGCCGGTCCAGAACCTGCTTTACTTTCGCTTTGCCAACTCGTTCCTCGAGCCGGTCTGGAACCGCAATTACGTCGAGAGCGTGCAGATCACCATGGCGGAAAGCTTCGGGGTCGCCGGTCGCGGACGCTATTACGAGGAGTCCGGCGCGGTGCGCGACGTGGTCCAGAACCACTTGCTCCAGGTGGCGGCGCTCCTGGTCATGGACGCGCCGGCCGGCGACGACCACGAGGCGCTGCGCGACGAGAAGGTGAGGATTCTCAAGGCGATGCGGCCGCTCGATCCCGCGAGCGTCGTCCGAGGGCAGTTCCGGGGCTACCGCGACGAGCCCGGCGTGGCCGCGGATTCGACGGTCGAGACGTTCGTCGCGGTCCGCCTCCAGGTCGACACCTGGCGGTGGGCCGGCGTGCCGATCTACATTCGAGCCGGCAAGTGCCTGCCGGTCACCGCGACCGAGGTGCTGGTGGAGCTGAAGCGTCCGCCCCGGGCGTTGTTCGGCGAGATCGAGCCGGGTCAGTCGAATTATTTCCGGTTCCAGCTCAGCCCAAACGTCTTGATCTCGATCGGCGCGCGGGCCAAAGTACCGGGCGAAGAGATGGCCGGGGAAGAAGTGGAGCTGGTCGCGCGGCACCACTCCGGCGACGAGATGCCGCCCTACGAGCGACTGCTCGGCGACGCGATGCGCGGCGACGCCACGCTCTTCCCGCGCGAGGATGGCGTCGAAGCGGCATGGCGCGTGGTCGATCCGATCCTTGACGCCGCGACGACGGTCCATCCCTACGAGCCGAACACCTGGGGGCCGAGCGAAGCCGACGCGATCGTCGCCGACGACGGGGGCTGGCACAACCCGAATCCGACGCCAGGAGGGCCATGATTGAGTCCGATCGCCGCCTGGGCGCAACCTACCTGGGGCACGGTCGGTGCCAGTTCCTCGTCTGGGCGCCATTTGCCACGACGGTCGACCTTCACCTCGTCTCTCCGGAGGATCGCCTGGTCCGCCTCGCGCCCGGCCCGCGCGGCTACCACCACGGCAGCGTGGAACGGGTCGCCCCTGGCGCGCGTTACCTCTATCGCCTGAACGGAAACGACGAACGCCCCGACCCGGCGTCGCGCTCCCAGCCGGATGGCGTCCACCGGGCGTCGCAGGTCGTCGGGCGCGAGTTTCCCTGGCAAGACCAATCCTGGTTCGGGCTGCCGCTGTCGCGGTTCGTCATCTACGAGTTGCACGTCGGAACGTTCACGACCGAAGGGACCTTCGGCGCGATCGTCGGCCACCTGGCGGACCTGCGCGCGCTTGGCGTCACCGCGATCGAGCTCATGCCGGTGGCGCAATTCCCCGGCGGGCGAAACTGGGGCTACGACGGCGTCTATCCCTTCGCGGCCCAGAGCTCCTACGGCGGACCGATCGGCCTGAAGCGACTGGTCGACGCCGCCCATGCTCACGGACTGGCCGTCGTGCTGGACGTCGTCTACAACCACCTCGGCCCGGAGGGGAACTACCTCGGCAATTTCGGACCGTACTTTACCGATCGCTACCGGACGCCGTGGGGGCTGGCGGTCAACGTCGATGGTCCCGGCAGCGACGAGGTCCGACGTTACTTCGTCGAGAACGCCCTCGGCTGGCTCGACGAATTCCACGTCGACGCGCTGCGCCTCGATGCGGTGGAGGCGATTCGCGACGCTTCGGCGATACCCTTCCTCGAAGAGCTCGCGATCGAGGTCGGGGAGCTGGCGCAACGCCTGAACCGCCGGCTCTCCCTGATCGCCGAGAGCGACCTGAACGACACTCGGATCATCCGCGCGCGGGGCCTCGGCGGGCTGGGATTGGACGCGCAATGGAACGACGACTTTCACCACGCCCTCCACGCGCTCCTGACCGGCGAGCGTGTCGGCTATTACGCGGATTTCGGCGACCTCGATCATCTGGCGCGCGCCTGGCGCGAGGGATTCGTCTACACGGGTGACTATTCGCCGCACCGGCAGCATCGCCACGGCAACTCCTCGCGACAAACCCCGGCCGAGCAGTTCGTCGTCTGCGCCCAGAACCACGATCAGGTCGGAAATCGGATGCTCGGCGAGCGCTTGAGCCACCTCGTCTCCTTCGAGGGGCTCAAGCTCGCGGCGAGCGCCGTGCTGCTGTCTCCGTTCGTCCCCTTGCTCTTCATGGGCGAGGAGTACGGCGAGACCGCGCCGTTCCTCTACTTCACCAGTCACGGCGACCCGGAATTAGTGCGGGCGGTTCGCGAAGGGCGGCGCGCCGAGTTCGCCGCCTTCCAATGGTCGGGCGAGATGCCGGATCCGCAGGACGAGGCAACCTTCGACCGCTCGAAGCTCCGGCACGGCTTACGCCAGGCCGGCCAGCACCGGGTGCTCGCCGACTTCTACCGCGAGCTGCTTCGGCTGCGCGCCACTCGGCCAGCCCTCGCCTCGCTGAGCAAGGAAACCCAGGAGGTGATCTCGTTCCCGGACCGCCGGGCGCTGGTCTTCCGGCGCTGGCACCGGGACGATCAGGTCGTCGTAGCCTTCAACTTCGGCGACGCCGCCGCGGAGATTTCGGCGCGGATTCCGCGCGGCGACTGGCGGAAGGCGCTTGATTCCGCGGAGCCGCGCTGGCTAGGCAGTGGAACGTCGGTTCCCGAGCGGCTCTCGAGCGATGGCGAGGTGACCTTCGCGCTTGCCCCGAAGGCCAGCCTCGTGCTCGAGCCGGCCATCGAATAGCGACGCCGGCTGAATCGGCCCGGTCATGCCTTTCCTGCTGGATGCCAGGCCTACCAGCGCGCCAGCTGAGTGATTTGAACCAGGTTGCCGCAGGTGTCGTTCAGCATGGCGATGGTCGAGCCGGTCACCGCGGTCGGCGGCATGGTGAACTCGGCGCCGCGGGCTTTGATACGCTCGTACTCGCCCTTGACGTCGTCGGTGTAGAACATGGCGGCGGGCTGGCCCTGCTGGAAGATGGCCTGCTGGTAGGTCTTGGCCGCCGGATTGTCGTTGAGCGCGAGCTGCAGCTCGGTACCGCCCGGCTCCTCGGATGAGGCCACGGTCAGCCAGCGAAACGGCCCCTGGCTGAAATCGGCCTTCTTGGTAAAGCCCAGCACTTCGGTGTAGAAGCGCAGAGCCCTCTCCTGGTCGTCCACGTACACGCTGGTCAGTTTGATCTTCATTGGTCTTCCCTCCGTTTGTCGTCGTTTGTTACGTGATGGAGCCAGAGCTTCGTCAGGCATTGAAGCCACCCGGCGCGACTTCATGGTACGGACCTCACCCCCACTGGCCGGCCACCTGACGGGTGGTCGCGTTCAGCCGGTTCCAGACGTTGACCGCGGCGACCGCGAGAATCAGCGAGGCCAGCGCCCGTTCGTCGTAGTGCCGGGTTGCCTCGTCCCAGATCGCGTCAGGCACCGGGTCCGGTCGGTCGCTGAGTCGGGTGACCGCCTCGGCGAGCGCCAGCGCGGCCCGCTCGGCGTC
>JBOGTX010000574.1:0-1675 GCA_050695695.1 Chloroflexota bacterium | reverse complement strand
CGTCCGATGAGCCGCGCCCACGCTGCTCGGCATCGAGCAACGCCCTCAGGCGGCATGGCGCGCAGGTCAATCTTTGTCCCCGAGTCTTCGTGCAGGAGGTCGGTCGATGATCGCCAACCGGGGCGCTGCGGCCAGCCCTGCGTCAACCGATGCAGCTGGCGGAGCGTGTCGGCCACGCGACGCCAGTCGGCCTCCGTCTCGGGCGGTCCGCCCTCCACGTAGGTCATCACCACGACACCGTCGGCGAACCGCCGGCCGTCCGTGGTCGGGATCGGCACCGGCACGGTCAGACCTTCACGGTCGAGGTGTTGGAGGAGCTCGGTCTCCCACGCGAGATCAGCGTCGCTCCTGGCGCCGAGACGACCGACCGCGAGGTGCCCGTTGACGCGCACGCTCCACACGTCGTTGGCGACTCCGCCAGCGAGCGGTTTGATGCGAGTGACATCGTCACCCCACTGCTTGAGTGCCTCCCAGCCCATTGGCCACACCTTCTTGGAATTCCGAACATCGCTCGCGTGCCTAGCATAAACTATGGCAGGTTTGGGTCGAATTATCTTCAGCCTGACCGGCTTGCGATACCCCCTTCCCGGTCTCCCCGCCGCCGCGCCTGGTGGTCCAAAACTTCGTGATTCAAAGGGGGGTATCGCAAGCAATCCTCGGACTTGACCCGGCCGGCCTCCGGAGGGTATCCTGGCGAGGCTGTCTACGGTTGATTCGGAATGGTCGGAGCGGACCATCGATTCAGGGGTGATTCCTCGATGAGGAGAATCGGTCGGCGCCTCGGTCGAATGGCGTGGTCGCGCGGCATCCGTCGGTCGGTGGCGCTGGCGCTCATCTTTCTGGCGCTCGCCGCCGGGCAGGCGGGGCTGGCGCGCGCTGGCTCCGGAGGCACCATCCTCTACCTGCCGCTGGTCCTGAACGGCTCCGCGCAGTCCGCTACCCAGAAGCCGCCGACCGACCCGAGCTATTACGTCACGACCCCCGATCCCAACGTCGCCTACAACCTCGGCTGTACCCAGGGCCGCTTCGACGCCAGCGCGTCGCCCGCGACGGACAGCCTGGTCGTCCTCGACTTCGGCGGCCAGCTCTCCGATGGCAGCAGCACGCTGCTGATCAACGGCGGGCCGATCAGCAATGCCCAGATCGAGGCGGTGGCCGAGGCGTTCTCCCAGGGCTACTGGTACTGCACCGGCAGCGATCAGTCCTCGACCCTCACCCTGGGGATCGGCACCAACAACTCGTACTTCGACGTGAACGGCAGCGGCGGGGCCGCCTGGGCTCAGGTCGTCGCGGCGGTCATCGCCTCGAACCAGACGAAGGGCTACGCCGCCCAGGTCATTGCCGAGGGGGCGAATGACCTCGAGCCGGCCTGGGATACCACGGAGGATAGCGAAGCCTGGGCGAACGGCTACGCCGCCAACGCACCCGCCTTCTACGTCGACTACGGCTCGGCCGACGGCTGCCCGACCGGTAACTCCTCCGGCGCCGCCTGTGGTGATGGCTGGACCCAGTACGACGTCTGGTACGTGAGCTGGGGCGACAGTGCCGCCCGGGCGCTGCCGGAGATCTACGGGAGTGTGAACGCCGCGCAGTGGGCGATGCTCGGTCTCTACGGCGCCGAAAACGGCGGCGCGGCCGGCAAGATCGCCTTTTCGGGCCCACTGGATACCTATCC
>JBOGTX010000573.1:0-4715 GCA_050695695.1 Chloroflexota bacterium | reverse complement strand
CCGTTATAGTAGCTCGTATAGATCTCGTACACGTCTTCAACAGCCACATCACGGCGCAGGGATGCGTAGGCGGTGGTGAGGATACCCCGGCTGATCGGCACCAGGTGCGGCACGAAGGTCAGGCCGACCGTTTCCCCGCCGACGTCGGAGAGCGCCAGCGTCGCCTCGATCGCGTGCTGGTGGGCGGCAACGCGGTACGGCGTGACGTTGCCGTCGCGGTCCGGAAAGTGGAAGGTCGAGCTCGGCTTCTTGCCGCCGCCGGAGATGCCGGTCTTCCCGTCCACCACGATCGAGCGCGGGTCGATCAGGCCGGCCTTCACCGCCGGGGCCAGGCTCAGGATCATCGCCACCGCGAAGCAGCCGGGGTTACCGACCAGCCGCGCGCCGCGGATCCGCTCGCGGAACAGCTCCGGGATGCCGTAGACGTTGCGCGAAAGCAGCCCCGGCGAAAGGTGCGGCTTGCCCCCGACCGACGGGTGACGGTCGGCGTAGTGTTGGTAGCGCGCGGCCGACTCAAAGCGGAAGTCCCCGCTGTAGTCGATCACCGCCGCGCCGCGCTCGAGCGCTCCGGGCGCGTACTGCATGCCGACCCGGTCCGGCGTCGCGAAGACGACGACGTCGCAGTCGGCGCCGATCCGCTCCTCGCGGGCGTCCTCGACCATTTGGTCGCAAAACCCTCGCAGGTGGGGAAAAAAGGCGCTCAACGGCTTGCCGACGTCGGTCTTCGCCAGCAGACTGGCGACCTGAATCTCCGGGTGCCGCGACAGCAGCTCGACGATGCCCAGCCCGCCGTACCCGGTCGCCCCCACGATCTGCGCGCGAATCATGCCGCTCCGTCTCCTGTTCGAGCCGCCTGGCCTCACCCCCTGCCCCTCTCCACCGGAGGTGGAGAGGAGAAAGACGGCGGCGCCGGGCGCCGCTCCGAGTTCCCCCCTCTCCATTTCCAATGGAGAGGGGGCGTGGGGGTGAGGCCGTACCTTGTCGTCGATTATAGCGGAGAGTCCGCCCCGATGCGCGGCTCGACGCCGCGCCTTGCCGAAAGTGTGGCACTATTGGCTGGCGATGGTGCCGATGCAACCTTCAGGTAGAAGCGCACGAATGCGCCCGCGGCTTCGTGAATGGAAAGCGCGACCAGATCATCTCCGTCACTATTGTACGACACGATGCGCGTTGCAGTGCGCAACCAGCGGTGCTATCCTCTCATCGATCGAGGAAGGTCGCTGCCATGCCCACGCTCCACATCGTTTGGAAGTGGGTGCGTCGTGTGGTCATCCCAGGATCTGCTCGCCCCTTCCCTGGAGATCGCGCTGGTCCACGAGGTGACGGTCTATGACGCGACCTACCTCGCGCTCGCCCAGGCGCTCCGCATCCCTTGATCACGGCTGACGAGGCCCTCGTCCGGAAGCTCGGCGGGCCCAGCGACCAGGTGCGCCCCCTCTTCTCGTTTGCCCCCGGATCGCTATAATCGTGCCGAGCAGCGGGACCGAGAGCCCGCGGGCCGATTGGGAGGCGACATGCGGATCCTCGCGCCGGGCACGGCAAAGTCCAGCGTCTGGAACGACTACCTGCGCGCCGACTACGCGACCTGGCCGGTTGGCCAGGAGTGCGAGGTGCACAGCCACCGGGACGCCACCGAGGTCTTCGTCTTCCTGGCCGGCCAGTGCGAGTTCACCAGCGAGGGCGAGACGGTCGTCGTCGGCGCCGGCTCGACGGTCTACGTCGGACCGGAGGAGAAGCACAAGCTGAAGGCGGTCGGCGACCGGCCACTCGAGATGTTCCTGGCGGTGATGCCGAACCACCATCCCACCCACACTTTCTACGCCGCGGACGGCACGCCGATCGACCGCGACCGCCCGGCACCCACCGAGGAGGATTGATGGCCACCTGGACCCTTGACTGGTCGCGCGGACCGGTCGAGCTCGAGCTGCCCGATCGCAACCTCCAGACGGCGATCGAGGCGCCGGACCTGCCGGCGCTTGGCCCACCGTCCGAGCTGGTCGCCAGGGCGCTCGACCACCCGATCGGCGGTCCACCCCTGGCGGAGCTGGTCAAGCCGGGCGACAAGGTCGCGCTGCTGCTCACCGACTTCCACGACCGGGTGTTCGGCCAGGAGGGCGTTGGCGACCTGATTCTCGATCGGCTGAACCGGGCCGGCGTGCCCGACCAGAACGTCACCCTGGTCCACGCCGCCGGCCTCCACGGCCACGCCGGCGGCCGCTCGCGGATCGGCTAGCGGCTGCTCGGGCGCGTTCGCTACGTCGAGCACGATCCACTCGACGAGGCATCGCTGATCTTTCGCGGCGTCACCCGGGCCGGCACGCCGGTCTGGGTGAACCGCGAGGTCGCCGCGGCCGACGTCGTGATCGGGGTCGGCGGCTGCGGTCCGAGCCTCTACGGCTATCAGGGCGGCGGCGGAATCATTCTACCGGGCGTCGCCGGCGCCGACACGATCCGGCGCAACCATACCATGATCATGTCGACCCGCACCGCCTCGTGCTGGTGGCCAGACAACCCCCAGCGCGCCGACGTGATGGACGCCGCCGACCTGGCCGGCCTGCGCCTGAAGGTCGACTTCACCGCCAATAACGTCTTCGCCGGCGCCTTTCGCGAGGAGTGGCCGCGCGCGGTACGCTACGTCCAGGAGACCCTGCTGGTGCCGACCCGGCCGTCCGACCTGACGGTGTTCGCCCCGGCCGGCACCGCCCGCGAGCTGATGAGCATGTACATGCAAATGGAGCTGGCCGACGAGGCGACCCGGCTCGGCGGGATCGTCATTGCCTGCATCTCGGCCAGCGCCCACGCGCCGCTCAGCGGGCGCCCGCTCGCCGACACCCTTGAGGAGTTCCTTTACTGCACGAAGATGTGGTCGCGCGAGACCGGCGACGATAACCCGCTCGGCCCCCACTGGCGGCGCCGCGACATGGTCTGCAAGGAAGAGCTGCTCGCCCATTCGCTCTCCGAGATCAGCCAGGTCGTCGTCCGCATGCAGGGCGAGCCCCGGAGCACGACCCACGTCTGGTCGCACCGCCGCTGCCTCGACCGCAAACGGACCTTCCTGGTCACCGAGGGGGTCACGCCCGAGGAGGGTGCCCGGCTTGGCTTCGCGCTGGTGACCGATCGCTTCGAGACGGCGTTTGGCCGCGCGGTCGACCTGCTGGGCCGCGACCTGACGATCAACGTCAACCTGCCGCCGAAGAAGGGCATTCCCTACGTAAGAGATCCACAATAAGACTATTGAGGGTGCCTTGTTGCATTCGGACTGGCTGCATCGTTTGGCCGCGAACCGGTAGGGGCAGACCCCCGTGTCTGCCCGCGGTCCCGGTGCCCATCGCGGCGTGGTCCGGGGGCAGGCACGGGGGCCTGCCCCTACGATTCAACCTTGAAAAAGGGAGGGAACATGAAACTGGCGATTGGCAGCGGGGTTGCCTTTCACGAGCCGCTGGTTCGGCACGGACCGGCCGCGCTGGAGCAGCCGGAGAAGCTGCGCCGGCACCTGGCCTGGTGGAAGCAACAGGGTGTCGAGGGCATCGTCTTCTACGACGTCTACCCGGACTTTTACGCCCGGCCGATCGAGCACTTTCAGCGGATCAAGGCGGTGCTCGACGAGGTAGGGCTCGCGGTCGGCGGCTTCAACGCGCTGCGCAAGACTCTTTTCCTGCCCGAGCTGGCCGACCACGATGAGAAACAGACCTACTGCTGCCTCGAGGTCGCCGCCGCCCTTGGCGCGCCGATCTTCGATATCAGCGTGAACGTCCCGCTGCCGACCCAGCGCGACCCGTACGCCAGCGCGACCCGCCAGATCTTTCGGGGCGAGCTCGCGCCGGACGGGTTCTACGACGAGGCGGCCCGCCGCCTCAAGCCGGTCGCCCGGGCGTGCGCGAAGGCGGGCATGGAGCTCTCGCTCGAGCTGCACGACGACGGCTTGCAGTCGACCGCCGAGGGCTGCCTGAAGCTGCTGCGTCTGATCGACGAGCCCAACGTCGGGGTGAATCCCGATCTCGGCAACTGGGCGCGGGTGCCCTACGAGCGCCTCGACACCTGGCGCGATCAGATCAATCAGCTCGCCGCGCGCACCAACTACTGGGAAGTGAAGAATTATCAGTCGGTCTACCTGGCGGACGAACGGCGCTACGCGAGCTGGTCGACCCTGCTGGACGACGGGATGGTCGACTTCCGCGAGGCGGCGACGATCCTCTGGCGGGCCGGCTTCAGAGGCTGGGTCTGCAACGAGGGCGGCACCGGCGACTACGTCCGCTCCCAGCTCCGCTTCCTCGAGTACCTGCGCTGGATCCTCGACGAGTGGATCCCGGCGACGGAAGAGTAGGAACCGGGAGCACCCTCACCGCGAAGGCGCGAGGGGAGCCGTCTGGACCACGAAGGGCACGAAATGCCACGAAAGGCGCGAAAGCGGAGATCCGCGCCCCCGGGCTTTTCGCGGCCTTTCGCGTCGTTTCGCGGCTATCGTGGTCCAAACGTTCGTCGCGCCACCCGCTTCACCCCAGGCGGGCGACTTCCCCCCGGCGGAAGCAGGTGACCAGGTGGTCGTTCACCATGCCCACCGACTGCATGTAGGCGTAGCAGATCGTGCTGCCGACGAAAGTAAAGCCGCGCCGCCGCAGCTCCTGGCTCAGGCGGTCGGACTCGCGGGTCGTGGCCGGCAGCTCGGCGAGCGTTCGCCAGGCGTTCTGGATCGGCTTCCCGTCGGCGAACTGCCA
>JBOGTX010000572.1:0-1758 GCA_050695695.1 Chloroflexota bacterium | reverse complement strand
GGCAGTGCTCGTCCCAGCCACCCACCCGCTCCACCAGATCGGCGCGGATGAAGACGGTGTTCCCGCCCAGCGGGACCATTCCCCGCTCGGCGTGATAATGCAGGCGGCTCTTGAACCAGAAGAAGTACTCGAGAACGTTGTGGACGCTGAACCAGTGGTCGCGGAAGTTCATGAGCTGAACCCCTCCCTGGACGATCCCCACTTCCTCTTCGAGCATGATCGTGTTGACCAGATTGAAGACCTCGGGATCGATGTCGTCCTCGGCGTCGAAAATGGTGATGACGCGACCGGAGGAGCGCCGAAATCCGACGTTCAGCCCATGGGGTTTGCTGATCGGCCCGTCCGAGAAGGTCTCGACCCGCGCGTGGCCGGCCCCAAGCTCGCGAATCGCCCGGCGCGCCTCGACGATCGTCTCGAGGTCGTCCTCGTGACAGACGACGACGATCTCCAGCAAGCTCGCCGGGTAGTTGACCGTGACGACGCGTCGAATCGTCTCGAAGATCACCGCCGCCTCGTGACGGGCGGGCAGCAGGACCGAGAACGAGAAACGCGGCGACAAAAACCAGCGCGGTCCGGCGCTGGCCGCCAGGCGCTCCGGGCGGTCCCAGGAGTAGAGCATCAGGTAGATCGAAAAGAGAGACTGCCCGAACAGGAGCAGCGAGATGCCGACGACGCCAAGTGTGACCAGAGTCATCATCGACTCACCCTCCGGCCGGGTCGGCCTTCGCCACGGCCCAGGCGAAGCGGCTGCTGAGTAGATAATTGCAGAGGCAGCCGGCCCCGACGGCGAAGACGTTGGCGATCAGGTAGTACAGGTGCAGGCCGTTCGTCAACGCGGTCAGCGTGGCGACGGTGATCGAGAGGCCGCCAAGCGCCGAAAGGTTGTAACGCAGGGCGCGCGACGACCAGCGACGGCTCGCCCGAGCGTCCCGAAACGTCCAACGGTCGTGGAGCACGAAGTTGCTGACGATCGCCACCTCGGTGGCCAGCGCGCCGGCGAGGGGCGGTCGCAACTGACCGACCTGGACGAGCAGCGCGAGAACGATCGAGTTCACGACGATACCCGAGATCCCCACCAGCCCGAATCGCACGACTCGCCAGTCGAATGTTTCCGGTGCGATCGAGACGCGCCCGGTCCCAGACGGTCCGTCCCCTTTGATCAACAGAAGCGGCCTCATCGACGATCGTCCCCGGCGCCGGTGCGGTCGAGCGCCGGACGTGGCTCCAAGCTGCCCGGGCAAACGGCCGGCGAGATCGGTTCCCCGGCCGTTGTCTGGCGGCGGAGTCGCCAGACAAGCAACAGCGCCTCGAGAAAGATCGCCGCCGACATCTTGGAGCGACCGGCCGTCCGATCGGGAAAGGTGATCGGAACCTCGACGATCCGAAAGCCCCGCCGATAGCAGAGGTAGTTCAGCTCGACCTGAAAGCCGTAGCCGTTCGATCGCATCCGATCGAGGTCGAGCGCTTCCAGCGCCTCGCGGCGGAAGCACTTGAAGCCACCGGTGCAGTCGCGCACCGGCAGTCCGAGGAGCAGGCGGGTGTAGAGGCTTCCGCCCTTGCTGATGACCTGTCGCGGCAGCGACCAGTTCTCGACTCCACCCCCTGAAACGTTTCGCGAGCCGATCACCACGTCCGCCCGGTCGCTCGCGTCGAGCAGGCGCCGCAAGTCGCGGGGGCGGTGGGAGAAATCGGCATCCATCTGGATGACCCGAGCGTAGCTTCCCGCCAGCGCGAACCGAAAACCGGCCCGATAGGCCG
>JBOGTX010000571.1:0-2656 GCA_050695695.1 Chloroflexota bacterium | reverse complement strand
GGCCAGAGCCGCGGCTGGTAGACCCGGCGATTCGAGAAACACCCGAACGATCTCGCGGCGCTCGACGGTCGAACGCCCGCCAAGACGCCGGACCAGACGCTCGACGGTCTCGTCGTCAATCGTCATCGCTCGCGCTTTCGGGGCTCGCGCCGCCGGTGACGGCGGTGAGCGAGTCGAGCGCGAAGCCGCTCTCGCCGCTCGCGTCGGTCGCCAGGCTGAGGTCCCGGCGCAGCCGCTCGACCACGTCCTCGATCTGCTCCGACAGCTCGGCGAGGGCGATGACCGGCCGTCCCGCCCTCAGGCATCCCCGAACCAGGTTCGCGCCACCCAGCTCGGGCAAAAACACCGTCGCGTCGGGCCGCGAAAAGATCCGCACCAGGTGGTAGAGCAGACCCGGCTGGAACTCGGGCAGCCAGCGTGACCGTCGGCCGGGGCCGGCGTACTTCCAGAGGTGGCTCAGGGCGGCTTCTTCCACCGTCGCGACCTCGCGCGGCTGACGGCCGGAGAGCGGCGCGGCCCAGGACTGCCGCCAGCGTTCCTCGATGCTTCCCTCGGCCTCGGCGAGCACCGGCGCGGCGGTGATAATCAGGCGCGCCGGTCCCTTGGGCGCCAGCACCTGATCGGGGTGCGGCACGGCGTAGAGGGGCCCGTGCAGTCCGGGGTCGTCGAGGACGAGCGTTCCCCCGATTGCCCAGTCGGTCGCCCGGAGCTCGTCGATCGCCGCCGCCAGCAGGGGCAGGCCGGGGTGGAGCGGCGTCGAGACCGGCACGATCAACAAAAGGCGTCCGCCGGGGTGAATCGCCTGGCGCCAGGAGCCGAGGCACGCCCGCAGGCGGTCCTGCCAATCGCGGACGAAGGGAACGTGGGCGGGCGTCAGGAACGGGCGGACCAGCGGCTCGATCCAGCTTGGCGCGGCCACGATCAGGTCGACCGCGGGCAGCTCGACGAAGGGCAGCGCGTCGGCCGATCCCCGGTGGACGGTCAGGTTTCCGACCCGCGCGACCGAGCTGGCAGCTTCCCGCTCCGTCCGGGGCCCGGTCGCGCCCGTCGCCGCGCGCGGTTGGGCGTCGCGGCCGTTCGGCGTCTCTTCTGGCGCATCGACCGGCCAGAACGGCGCCACCTCCTCGACGTCCAGGATGAACGTACCCTCGGCGGCCTGGGCGGCGCGGCCAAGGCTCTCGTGGACGACCTGGTCGCGCTCTTCCGAGAGCAGCGGCTCGTCGCGCTCGGTCAGGGCGCTGAGGATGTCGCTGCCGCGCAGGTCGCCGGGTTGCATCTCCTGGCGAAGTCGGGCGATCATGCTCAGGTCGTCGCCGGTGAGCTCGGCCTCATCCTCGGCGGGCTCGGTGGTGCCGGGGGATGCCAGTCCCAGTCGCCGCTCGGCCGCGCTCAATCGCTCGGTCGCCGATGCCGCGTCCGCCTCCTCGATCTGACGAACGCTGATGCCCATGACCTTCGCCACGACCATCCGCAGCTCCCACGGCTTGGGCTGGCGCGGCGACGCCTGGGCGATGGCCTTTTTCCAGACTTGAATTTCGCCGCGCAGCTCATCGATCGTCTTCTGACGCTGGAAGTTGGCCGAGACGATCACCAGGTCGACGTCGGCGCGGCGGGGAAGCGCCCGCGGATCGACCAGGCGGACCGGAATCGTCGTGACTCCGCACGCGCGCGCCGCGAGAACGCGTCGCCACCCGGAAAGCACGAGCACCGAGCCAGGCTGAGCGCCGGTTTCGTCGTCGTCCTCGGCCTCGAGTCCCAGGACCGGCTCGATGATGCCGAGCGCCGCCACCGACTGGAGGAAAAGTACGCCGTTGCTCGTCTTGAAAAGCTCGACCTCGGGAGTCTCACCGTAGAGGCGTCGGTGGAGAGGGTGACGAATCACCTGATCGAGCGACACCGACTGCACCGCGCCGCACTCCGGACACGGCGGGAGATGGTGGCACACCTGGCCCGCCTGGCAGCCGGGGCACGCGCCGCAGCCGGGCGTGGCCCGACAGCGGGCGCAGCGCTCCAGGACCGGCAGCGCGGCGCGTCCATCCTCGCGCAAAACGCCAATCGATTGAAGCCATTCGGCCAGGTCAGGGGCGGTCTCGCCCCGACGAACGAGCTTCGACATCGTCCACACCCCCGACGGGTGTCAGGCAGTCAGCGCCAGCTCCCGGAGCGGCGTCCCCTCCAGGAGCTGAGCCAGCCCGGAAGCACCCAGCGGGTAGGATACCACGGCGTCGGAAACCCGGCTAGCCGGTAGCTCGTCGTGGCCGATCCCCGCCTCGGCCAATCGCGCCTCCTCGTCCGGGGTCAGACGCGGCAATCCTCGATCGACCCGGTCCGTCCAGGTCGCCAGGGCCGACGCTCCCCAATCCTGACCGAGCCGAATGACCTGACGGACCGACCACTGGTGACGCTCGGCTTCGCGCAGGAGGGCCAGCGCGAAGTCAGGGTCGAGCGCGGCGATGACCGGTCCGACCGCCGAGACGACGCGGTGCTCGAGATGGGGTGGCGCGGTGCGCAGCAGCTCGACCGTCTGGAGCGCCCGGAGGAGCTCGGTCACCCGTCGTCGCCGGGTGTTCGCGTAGCGGAAGAAGCCGGTCGAGCTATCGCGCACCGCCGGCTGATTCAGGATCTTCCAGGCCCGCGCTTCGGACAGCCAGTGAAT
>JBOGTX010000570.1:0-3051 GCA_050695695.1 Chloroflexota bacterium | reverse complement strand
CTCTCCAGCCTGGGCGCGGGCGCGATCGCCCCCGGCGAGATGACGGTGATGATCGGCACCAGCGGCGCCACCCGCCTGGCCGCCCCGCGTCCGGTCCTGGACGACCGTGGCCGGACCTGGTGCTATTATCTCGCGCAAGGCTGCTGGATCGCCGGCGCGGCGATCAACAACGGCGGTCTGGCCCTGCGCTGGGTCCGCGACAACCTGCTGCCCGATACGAAGTCGTCGCCCGACGAGTTCGACTTCGCCACCCTGGAAGCCCAGGCACGGCAAGCGCGGCCCGGCTCCGGTGGCGTGATCTTCCTCCCGTTTTTCACCGGCGAGCGCTCGCCCTTCTGGAACGCCAGCGCCCGTGGCCTGCTCGTCGGCCTGGCCGCCCACCACGGTCCGCCGCAGGTCGCCCGGGCGACGTTCGAAGGGGTGTCATTCCGCATGCGCAGCATCGTCGAGGCACTGGATGAAGCCGCCGGCCCCACCCACCAATACCGCGCCGCGGGCGGTTTCACCCGCTCCAGCTTCTGGCTGCAGATGCTGAGCGACGTGATCGGCAAAGATCTGCTCCTACCGACCGTGGAGCAAGCCTCGGCGTTTGGCGCGGCCGGCCTGGCCATGCTCGGCATCGGCGCCGCCTCCAGCCTGGCCGACCTCGCGAAGCTGGTCGAGGTCAAGCCCGGCCCGACGCCCAACCTCGAGATCCACGCCCTCTACGATCGAATCTACCAGATCTACGTGGAGATCTACTGGGCCAACCAGAAGTCCTTCGAAGCAATCGCGGCCTTGCAGGACGATCTGGGCTGAGGGGCGGCTCATCCCACCGGTTCGATGCCGCCCAAAACCTGGGGTTTTCCCCAGTTTCATACGGTGTTGGCGACACCTCCGTGGCGCTCCTCTCGTTGGAGTCATGCCGCGGTGGGTTTCTGGTACAAGGTCGCATCACCTCCCCGCGTCTGCTGGATAGTTATCCCTGGTTCACCAGTGACGCGAGCGACGGCCTCGACACACGATGCCAGGGAGCGCCGGGTGGCGGATGGAGTCATGAGCGGGAGTGGCATTTCAGCTATCGATTCACACCCGCGCTTACCCCGGAGCTGCGCCAGCTTCAGCTATCGATACTGGAGATTCGCTGGAGGCGTCCAAATACGTCCGGAACTGGAGCCGAGATCCAATCAGGTCCGTGGACCTTCACGATTCGAGGCCCCGCTTAGCGCCCGACGAGGCATCAGTGTATCCCATGGTGACGCCATCAGCAAAATCAGGATGACGCTCCTCGGCGGCCCCAACCGGGTCTATCACTACCCGTAGACACACCCTCGGCAGACTCATCTCGCCAATTGATAGTGCCTCGCACCATCCACGGCGATGCCATCAGGAAACCGAATCACGACGCCTTGGCAATGTCGCCGGCCAGCTTGAGATCGTTCAACGCTTGGCGGACTGCCGCCTGCTTGATGTAAGCCTGGTAGCCGATTCCGTAGACCGCGGCCGCGCGGCGAATCAGGGAAACCTGGTCCTTCGTCCATCGCATATTGACGCGCTGCTGGCGGATCTCCCGTTCGGCATCTCGGTCGGCTTGCTCCTCCATCGCTGTGTACCAGGCCGACTCTTCCTCGGATGCCTCGATCAATCCGTTGTCGATCAACTGCGATTGGCCCCATCACCCCTCTCCTTTCCGAGGGCAACCGATCACGAGTACGACGTTGCTCCCATGCCACGCGTGATCGATCAGGTAGAATACTCCTCGATCCAGACGGCCGGCGGAAAACGGCCGGCTAGAGCGCTTCGAAGACGATTGTCCGCGTACAAGAACGGCAGGTTCTGCGACTGGGCCAGTGCCAGATACAGTCCATCATAGAGGGTGCAACTGAAGCGAAAGCAATACTCGAAGGCGTTCGGAATCAGCGGCCCAGCTTCGACAGCCGGAATGCCCACGACAGGAAGTCGTCGACCAGAACACGCCCGGCGACGACGTCGATCCGCCGAGTCAAAACCGCCTTGCGGAAGGCGCTAACGACCTCGTAGCGAAAGTGATCTGGCGCAACGAGACCGATCCGCCCACCCTCATAATCGCGTCGCACCGCCAGGGCAAAAGCGGTGTGCGGCTCGCTGCTCAGGTGCCATCTGGCCACTACCGAAGCGTCGACGACGTAGACCTGAGCCTCACTCACCGGGGCCTCACGGCGCCGAGTCGCGTTCGTCGTGGTCCTCCCTCATCCACTCCTCCAATGGCGTCGCCACCGGACCAATCGCTTCGCGCAGACGGTCCACCCGCTTACCAAGATCGCGCCGCTGTTGCACTTCCCGCCTTGACAGCGGACGGCGCATTTGCGCCAGGAGTTCCGGCAAGTTGTCTAGAGTAACCGTGGCGCTCTTACTTACAATCATGTCGATCCTCAACGTGCCTCGTGCCATCCATAGAGATGTGCCAGGAAACCGGATTCGGACGCCTCGATCACGCCATCGTCGATCAACTCACGCTGATCCATCATATTCCTCCTTCCCGAAAGCCAGGGAGCAGCCAAACGGCGTCACGCCGCGACGAATTCGCGCACGTCTACCTGAACACCGGCCCGCGCTGCTTCGGCCGCGGTTTCGTGAAGGCGCTGCATCGTTTCCTCGTCGACGTATTCTTCTCCACACGTGGAGCAAATCTCGGCGGGCACCCTCTTGATGACGAGCGTCATCTCGCCACGAGAAAGCGTGACCGTCGCCGGTCCCGGCCGCGTTTCTCCGTGCTTGCAGATGACACACTTCAATGAGTCTTCCTCCTCGAATAGCCCGACTCCCACTCACCCGGATCCGGCTCATCTACCGTTATGACGATTGTAACCTGACTGGTTGAATCGTCGGCCGCCACCGCGTGGATGGGTCGCAGATCGTGCCAACCCAGGACCAGCCGGCTCGGATACGGTACATCATTCGGGCAACTCTCGATGATTTGCCCTGGCTCCAAAACGTGTCGGACGTCGGCTCTCGTCACTCCACGCTGCCACATCCGGCGAACCGCGTGCACCCGGAAGACACGTCGATCGCGATCCATCGCCCCTCAAGCAC
>JBOGTX010000569.1:0-14117 GCA_050695695.1 Chloroflexota bacterium | reverse complement strand
GGATACGTCTGCACCCGCGCCCGAACAACCGGCCCCACCCGCTCCCTGCGTCAACACGAAGGACGCCCAGATCGCCCGCATGAACGCGCTGTCGCACGCGACGGTGATCGCGATTCACAACGCGGTGATCAACGGCGCGACCGTCCGCGTCGAGGATGTGCTCGCCTATGCCGAGCGTTTGGAGAACTGGGTCACGAGGTCGGCTTGATCAGCCGGACAGCGAACGCGCCCGGGGTGAGACGCCCGGGCACAGCGAGGACTCGCCGGGTGAGAGGCCGGCCCAGCAGCGGCCACGAAGGGGGAAGAAGCTATGACAACGGGACACGACAAGCACCAGGACGCCAGCGTCACCCAGGCACCCACGGCAGACGACACGAGCGCTGACGATGGCGACGCCTGGCTCCACACGACCGCGGACTTCAACGGCATGCCGGGTGACCATCGGACGTGCTGGGATGAACAGAACATCGTCAACCTCGAAGAGGGGCTGTACGATCTGGCGGCGGAAGTCTGGGAGCGGACCAGGGCGCCGGAAGACGACATGACCGAGAGCGAGCTCTGGCTGGCCTGGCAGCGAGAGAACCCGGGGGAGGCGGCGTACCAGCTGGTCAGGCACTACGACATGGCCATCCGGGACCGCACCCGGCATGCCGTGATGGTCGGCTGGGCGCTCGCACACACCGGTGAGACCGCCGTCCTCGGCTATGAGAACTGGTGTCAGGCAGCCATGGCCTATCTCATCTGGACGGTGCTGCCCATCGCCGAGCGTCTCGCCTATGAAGCGCGGACGAAGACGGCTCGTGATGAGCAAGAGCGGGTGAAAGCCGGGTTGCCCCGGGGGGACGGCTCGCCGGCGGACGAGTAGCTTCCCTCGGTCCGATCCGAGGCCCGGCCGTTGGGGGCCGGGCCTTCTTCGTGTCGCGGCTCACCGTCCCAGAATTCCCTCCTCACCGCCGCCGAACGCTTCTTTGAGCCAGTCCGGTTGCCGTTTCGCGGCCTGCCCAAACTGATAGGTCTGCCGCTTCCTCTCGACCACGCCGACCTTTTCAACGGCACGCTGCACCGCCCCGCTCAAGGCGTCGACCTGATCATCGTGGCTGCCCAGCGGAAAGGCCAGGCACTCCGCCTCGAAGGCCGGCCACCACGGCGCCTGACGGTCCGCGTAGACCAATCCCGCCTCGGCGCGCGCCGCTGGCAGGAGCGCCCGGGTCACCTTATCGGTGGACGGCTTCACCGGCACGCTGCCCACTCCACCGACGCGCCGGCTCGCCCGCTGAATCACGTCCCGGGTCACCGCCTGTCGGTACGCGGCTTCCTCGATCCCCACCAGGTGCGGGTGGTGCAGGCCGATCTGCTCGACCAGCGCCGCCTTGGTCTCGCTGGGCGTCAGGCGTAGACCTTGATCTGGTGGCTTTCCAAAAGCCGCTCGATTTCCGTACGTCGCGGCAGATCATCGAGGTTCACGCCCTTGCTGACGCTCAGCAACTCGACGCCGATCGGTTGACGATCCGATCCGTAATCGATTCGCCTTGCGTGGTCCAGGTCCTGACCGAACGCATAGGGGACATCGCGAAGCCTAATATAGATCGCGTCAGCTTCGGGATCATATTCATACGTCATCATATTCCCCCCTGGTTCAATCTGCCATGACTGTGATAACCAAGGGGGGATTTTGATCACCGTCCCCCTTGACCACCACGCTTACCTTGCGGCCATTCCAATGCCTGACGTATCTCCGATTCCCATCGGGATCGCCATAGGTAATATCAGGATCGGCTAGCGCTTCCTCTACCTCTCGCTCAGACACGCCGCGCTCGACCATCCGGCGACCTGCGTGCCGCGTATACGCGGGCTTATTCACCCCGCCAACTCCAACACAGCGCCATCACCGGCGTGTTGCGACCGTGCAATATCGGTGCGCACCCAAACCTTACCACGGCAGAGGGTACTGATCAATACTTTACAGTCTCGTCGCACTGACCTTTTCCGGGACTTTGGGGGCCTTCGGCAGGTACCTCTATCCGTAACCGTTCAGGGGGGTAGGCAGGGAAGTGGCGGAGAGCTAGAATCTCGTCATGGACGCCCAGCCAACCTTGCCTGCGGGGGCGCGCGCGCTGGCCAACGACGTCGGCACGTTGGAGCCGGCGTTGTGGACCTTCGTCGCGGTCGAGGGGGTCGAGCCGACCAACAACGCCGCCGAGCGGGCGTGGCGGCCGGCCGTCTTGTGGCGCAAGGGCTGCTTCGGGGCAGACCGCACCCGGGGGAACGGCTTTGTGGCGAGGATCCTGACGGTGACCATGACCTGTCGGCAGGCGGAGGCACCATGTCCTCAGCTACCTCACCTCGGCCATCGAGGCGCGGCGGATGGGCCATCCCGCCCCGTCCCTCCTCCCGGCCCGGTGAACAGCGCCAAGGAGCAGACGGGATGAGTCGGGAGCACACCGGCCAGGCCAACCGTCTCCTGGGATACCCCGACGACGCCCGGTTGCTGCTGGTCAACGCCGACGACTTCGGGATGTACCCGGCGATCAATGCGGGGGTCGTTCGTGCGTTCCAAGCCGGGATCGTCCAATCGACGAGCCTGATGGTGCCTTGCCCGGGCGCGGCGCAGGCCATCCAACTGCTCACGGACAACCCGGAGATCCATGTCGGCGTTCACCTCTCGGTCATCCGCGACATCGAGCAGTATCGCTGGGGTCCTCTCGCGCCCATGGAGAGGGTGCCGTCCTTGCTCGACGAGAGTGGGAGCTTCTACAGCACCGGGCGGATGTCCGAGATGCTGGGGCGGGCAAAGCTGGCGGAGCTAGAGGTCGAGTTCCGGGCGCAGATCGAGGCGGCGCGGGCGGCCGGCCCCGCGCCGACCCACCTCGACTGGCATTGCCTGCACGACGGGGGTCGGGCGGACATCTTCGACCTGACGCTGGGCCTGGCGCAAGAGTACGGATTGGCGCTCCGCGCCTCCTCGCGCCCCCAAACGGACCGGCTCCAGAGCCAGGGCTTGCCGACGGCCGATCACGGCCTGCTGGATAGCTTCACGGTGAGCCTGGACGATAAGCCGGCCCGCTACACCCGGATGCTTCGGGAACTGCCCGCGGGCCTGAGCGAGTGGGCGGTGCACCCGAGCCTGGGCGACCCGGAATCGCGCGCCCTCGACCCGAACGGCTGGCGGGTGCGGCGCACGGACCTCGATGTCCTGGTCTCCCCCCAGGCGCGCGAGGTCATTCAAAGGGAGGGGATCATCCTGCTCGGCTACGCGCCAATCCAACGGATCTGGCATCGTGGACCGGCGTAGGGCCGCACGCCTGGCCCGGATCCGCGCCTCTCGCTCCCTTCGGCGGATGCTGCTTTCTCCCGAATCTGCCACACAGCGCAGCCCGCGCTCACCTACTCGACGTGGCGAACCACCTATCCCCTGAACGATTACTCAGAATCACGTATTCGCTCAGAGATCTTCTCAATAAAGTCATTTCCGCCAACTATCTGATACTTATCCAGCCAAACTTGTGTATCTGGATAACAGCCAGTAACTTTTTGATAGACCTGATCAACCACCGGGCCGTCCTCGGATGCATAGCTAAAGAAGACCTTCATAGCGTCTCCAAGCCGTGTATTGACTCAAGAGCGCCTGCGAACAGCTACCAAAGCCGTGCTCGCTGACGTCGGCGTGCCCAGGCCGTTGCTAGACGCCCTCGATATAATTTGGGCATCGCGGTTTTGGCATCAAGCCACGAAAAAGGGCCGCTCACGACGAGCGGCCCTTTGGTTTGCCCTTACCCGGTACGGTCTCCCCGGTGCCGAGGGCCAGAATCGAACTGGCGACACCAGCATTTTCAGTGCTGTGCTCTACCGACTGAGCTACCTCGGCGCGCCAAGATATTATACCGGCTCTGGCGTGCCGACGCAAGCGAATGCCGACCGACCATGCGCCTTCTCCCCTCGCCCTCCGAGATGGCGAGGGGCAGGGGGTGCGGCCGCGCTTTACCCGCGATCGATCGCAGGCGCGGGCCGGACTCGTCGCCGAACGCCTTCGCCGAGCGCTCGCCGGCGGCCCCGGATCCAGGCTCCGGCCCGGTTGATCCCACCGACACCGCCGCTCCAGCCCCGACCGGCCAGATCGACCGGGTCGACCCGCAACCGCCGAATCGCCACGTCGATCGGGAAGAGCACCGTCGCCAGCAGCAACAGCCAGGGCCAGAGGGGAATCGCGTCTTGCCCCTGGAAGTCCAGACCCGCGCGATCGTAGCTCTCGGCGGGCGAATGGAGCACTCGCCCCCCGGTCACCGCGGCCACCGCCGCCAGATTTGGCCCGTCGACGCCGAAGTCGCGGTATTCCGACGGATAGGAGACGACGACGCCGGTCGATTCGGTCCGGCTGACCTTGCCGC
Organism: Chloroflexota bacterium; assembly: GCA_050695695.1. Classification (GTDB taxonomy): domain Bacteria; phylum Chloroflexota; class UBA6077; order FW602-bin22; family CADDYW01; genus JAJPKB01. The sequence continues at coordinate 9,732 of JBOGTX010000569.1, read as the reverse complement.
CGGTGTATTGGACGATGTCGATCGGGTAGGCGCCGGCCTTCTGGATGCTGAACTGCGTCTCATACCGGCCAGGCCGCGTCTGGATCAGGGGTACTTCGGTCGTGCGACCGTCGGCGGTGGGAACCCGCGCGCGCATGTCGAGCCCGTCTTGAAACACCCCGAGGTCGTTCACCACGTCGACCCGGAAGTCCACCAGATTGCCGGTCACGCTGTAGGATGCCTGTAAATCGGGGTCGTTTGGCGAGCGCAGGCCCCAATCGACGACCTGCGACCAGAACTGGCCGAGCCCGGGCCAGGTGAGCCAGTCCCTGGCCCATTTATCCGTGAGGTCCGACGTCCAGGCGACGACCCGGCCGAGGCCATAATTCCAGTGCACCAGAATCGGGTCGCGGCGGTCCGATTGCAGCGCGACCTGGGCTCCGGTGCGGGGCGTCGTCACGACGTATCCGGAAAGCCGGGGCAGGCTGCTCGCGACGACCGATTCCAACAGCGGACTATCGGACGCGACCTGCGGCTGGAATGCTGAATCGACCGTCGAAGAGCCGCTCACGACGCGGGTCTCGCGCGTCGTGATCTCTGGAATCTGCGCGGCCTGATCGGTGTAGTAGTACTTCCCCTTGCCTCGCTGGGCCAGCATCTGCATGAGCTTCAGGTCGGCATCGCTGCCGATCGCGATCGTCGAAAGAGTGATCTTGTCCTGCTCGATGTTCGCGAGCAGCGAGTTGTAGTCGGACTCGACGAGCGAATTGCCATCGCTCATCAGGATGATGTGCTTGTAGCGCGCCTTGCTCAGGTGGATCGCGTTGTAGGCAGCCTGCAACGAGGCGTAGATGTCGGTCCCGCCCGACGCGCTGATCTGACCCACCATCCCCTCTAACTGTTGTTTGTGGGCGGCGTCGCCAACCTTCTGCAGCGGTACGACCTGGGTGACGTCGGTGTCGAAGGCATCGACCAGGATCTCGTCGTTCGGGGCCAACAGCCCGATCGCGAGCTGCGCGGCTTTATCCGCCATCGCCATCTTGCGGACGCCACCTTCCGACTCGTCCATGCTCCCCGACTTGTCGATCACGATTCCGAGCGCGACGTCGCCGTTCTGGATGTTTCCCGGCACGTCCGATTGGACCGGCAGAGCGTCGCCAAGCGGCGTTCCTTCGTACTTGCCAAGGCCGTAGCTCTTGTCGCCGCCGACGACGATCAAGCCTCTCCCGAGGTCGTGGACGAAGCTGGCGATCGTATTCATCTGGTCAAGGGTCAAGGCGCTGGCCGGCGTGTTCACCAGCACCATCCCATCGTAGACCTTCATCGGCGTCAGGGTCGGGGGAATCGCCGACGGCGCCATCAGATCGACCGTCGTTCCCGCCGCCTTCAGCGCCGCGATGACCGGTCCGGCCGCCGTTGGATCGCTGCTGACGACCGCGACCCTCCCCTGCGGCTTCACCACCGTGAAGGCTTCCGCCTGGTTGTTCTCGGCGTACGTGTCGTCCGCGCTCTGTACGCTCACCTGAAAGGCGTGGAACCCCTGGGTCTTCGCCGGCAGCGTCACCGAAAAGTGATTGTCGCCCGGCTGCAAGCGCTTGGTACCCTCGGTGATCTGGGCACCATCCATGAAGAAGCGCAGGGTCGCGTTCGTGGCGACGGTGCTCGAGATGACCGCGCTCAGATCGAACTGCTGACCGACCCGAACGTACTCGGGCACCGTCAGCGAGCTGACCAGAACCTCTTTGAATCCCGGCGGCGGCCCAATCGGCACGACGTCGACGTGGACGTGACTCACCGAGTCCTGGCGGGCCTCGGCGACGGCGTCTCCACCGTTCAGCTGGCCATCGGAGAGGACGACGATCCGCCGGGCGCCGGTTGGCGGAAAGAGCGCCGTGCCCAGGTGCAGCGCGCTAGCCAGGTTCGTCGCGTTTGCCGACGGCGCCGGAACCGAGGCATTCGTCTGATCGACCCCGAGCGGCCGACGCACGATGGCGCCCGCCCCGAACTCGACCACGCCGGTGCGGTCATCCGGTCCCGCCTGTTTTAACGCCTGCGCCAGCCAGGTGTCCGCCGCGCTCGCCCCTTTCACCGCGACGCTGGCCGATCGATCGACGACAAATACGACCGATAACTGGTTGCTCGGCCGGTGCAAGACCGGCTGAGCGACCGCCAGCACCAGGGCCGCCACCAATCCGAGGCGAACGACCACCGCCGCGACCCGAACCCGCCGGGGCAGATAGGTCATGCCCAACCGCGCGACCAGGTAAAAGCCGGGTAACAGCAGAAGCAGCAGGAGGAACTCGGGATGAATGAAGGTCAGACTCACGTCAGATAACCAACCGTCGGAAATAGAGCAGCCACTCCGCGGAAAGCAGCGCCAGCACGCCCCCGACCACCCACGGCCAGACCTCATGCTGGGTTGGCTTGCCGGCCGGGCTACCGGTCTGGGTCAGCCCCTGCGGATCCACCCGGGGCGCGATGTCGCTCCGGGTGATGCCGAGGCTGCTGGCGACGAATTCGTTGCGCGCCAGCGTCGTCGATCCTTTCAGGTCGGTGACGACGTAATGCCCCACCTGGCTGGTGTCGGTGAAGCGAATCGGGCCCGCCACCTGGCTGAAGACGTCGACCTTGCCATTGGGCAACTGCACCAGGACGGAATCTGCCTCGGGCACCGCCGGCAGGTCCAACGCCGTGCCCGGGTCGATTTGCGCCGGGAACGCCCGCGGGGCAAGCGCCTGGACCGCGTTTGCCACGAAAACCGGGAAGGCGATCCGCTGCGGCCAATCCGTGGTGGACGGATCGAATCCGATCACGACGACCTGACGACCGTTCAGTTCCCCATCGAGCATGATCGGCCCTCCGGTCGTCTCGACGATCGGGTGCGCCCACGGCATGGCGCCCAGGTGCTCCGGCTGCTGGATGTAGAGGCCGGACAGGTCGACCGAGTCGAAGAGCGGGTTGGTGTCGTCGGTCTGAACCACGGTGGAGGCGGCGAGATTCCCGGAGACCGGGAACTGGGCGTTGCCGGCCGGTGGCGCGACCATGAGGATGTTGCCACTCGGCAAGGTGGCCGGCACGAAGCCGTCGAAGATCGTCACCGCGGCGCCATCGGGCTTGTAAGCGCCCGGATTCACCGTCGTCAAGCGAACGGTCGGCAGCGTCTTGAGGGCACGCTGCCACAGGCTGGGATCCGCGGCGACGACGGTCACCGGCAGCACCTGGGCCTGAGGCACCAGCGCCTCGGCCTGGTTGTCGAGGCTATATTTGTCCTGAGTGCCGATCGACACCGCGAAGAGGTGGGTACCCTGGGGCAGGGTGAGCGAGACCTCGACCGGCTGGCGCGCGGGCACCGTCAGCGTCTGATTGTAGATCTGCAACCCATCGGCGGTCGCTCGGACGCCGACCCGCGCGTCGTGCTGCGCGAAATTCGCGACCTGCACGAACCCGAGATAGCGATTGGTCGACCCGATCATCGGCCGCACGCTCAGCGCGGTAATGCCCTGGTTCTCGTCGCTCCCACCCACCTGCTGAAACGAGACGTCCGCCGGAATCGGTCCGGCGTCCTTCAGCGACACCGGTCCAAAGGCGCCATCGGAGAGGATCACCACTCGGTTGTGGGTATCGCGGGACAGGTCGGCGGTTTGCGCCGCGAGGGCGAGTGCGCTTTGCAAGTCGCCCGGTTGGGGCGAGACGGTGAGAGAAGCGAGCGCCTGGTCGAGAGCATGCGGCCCTTTCCCGGTCGCGACGATCGACGGGCTCGGACCGACGTCGATCAGGGTCGCCTGGTCTTCGGGCTTGAGGGCGGAGACCAATTGGCGCGCGTCCTGGGTGGCCAGCGCCAGGCGATTGGGTGAAACGTCGGTTGCCAGCATGCTGGGCGAGGTATCGACCAGCAAGATCAAATGTTGCCCCACGGCGCCCGGAATCGACGGGCGGGCCAGCGTCACCGCGACCGCTCCGGCGATCAGCACCTGAACGAGCAACAGCAGCGTCGCGACCGGCAAGCGCCAGCGCGGCCGGCCCTCGAGGTCGCTGGAAATGTGTTGCCAGAGGCGGACGCTCGAAAGGACGATCCGCTGGTGGCGCGGACGCAAGATGTACAGCAAGATGATCAGCGGGATCGCGGCGAGGGCCCACAACGCGGTCGGCTGAAGCAACGTCATCGGACGATCCTTCGCAGGCGCATTCGGCTCAAGAAGATGTCTTCCAGGGGGACGCTCGACTCGAGAGCGAGGTAGCCCACCTCGGACCGGTGGCAGAAGCCGGCGACGCTGGCACACCAGTCCTGGACGCGCTGCTCGTAGGCATGGCGAGCTTCGTTGCCGACGACGATCTCGACGACGTCGCCGGTTTCCGAGTCGAAAAGCTCGAGGTCTCCGTCCACCGTTGGCCGCATCTCCTGTGGCGCCAGAACGTGAACCACGACCACGTCCATCCCTTCCCGGATCAAGCGGACGACTCCGGCCTCCCAGTCGTCTCCAGAGAGCAGATCGGAGATCAGAAAGGCGATTCCTCCGTGGACCGGGCCAGCACAGTACGCATCCATGGCGCGTTGCAGGTGAGTGACGCCGCCAATCGGCGTTTGATCGAGGTAGGAGAGCAGGCGCGAGATCTGACCGCGCCCACGCACCAGCGGGAAGCGATCGTAGAGGGCGTCGCTGAAGCCAACCGCGGTCACCGCGTCGAAGCGGGCGAGGGCGAGGAAGCCGATCGCCGCCGCGAGCCGCCGCGCGAAGCCGAGCTTGTTCGGCGCGCCCCAGTTCATCGACTGGCTGCAATCGACGAGCAGATGGACCGTCACGTCCTCTTTGGCCTCGGTTTGTTTCATGAACAACCCATCGAGGCGCGCGAAGGCGTTCCAGTCGATCCGGCGGAAGTCGTCACCCGGAACGTACTTGCGAAAGTCGGCGAATTCGGTCGACGTCGCGTGGCGACGACTGCGGTGCTCTCCGGCCAATCCCTGGATCACCAGGCCGCGCGTCAGCAGGTTGAGACGCTCGAGGCGGTGGATGAACGACTCGGCGAGCAGGCTCCCGGCCAAATCCGTCTCGTCGCCACCCGCCGCGAGGTAGGACGGGCCCCGAACGATCCGCCGGGCCCGGCCACCACCACGTCGAAAGATCGCGCGTACCGAATCCAACACCGAGGGGCGGTCAGGAACCGGCATTGCTAAAGTACTCCCGAACGACCGGCTTCATCTCGAGCGGAACGACGTTGCTCTCCTGGTGAACGTTGATCGGCACGTTCGACGACGCCGTTCCCCCGCTGCCCGCCGCCGAGATCGCGCTTCCGTTGGAGCTCGTCAGCGGATCGCTCCGGTCGCCTGCCTGAGTCTGGTTATTGCCGTTGTCACTCGCCTGACCGGTGATCGTTAGCTTGACCCCACCGATGTCCAGCGGTGTCGGATGCGAATCCAGCGCGCTCGAACCGGGGCCGCTGCCGGCGCCACCGGCGTTGCTCGACTGTTGTTGAGCGATCTGCTGGCCGGAAGCTCCGGCGCCAGATTGGCCCGAGGCACCGCCCGGCTGAGACGTCGCGGTGCTGCCGGTGTCCGACTGTCGATCGAGCCCGCCCTGGCTGTCGGCCTGGGTCCCGTTCTGGCCGGCGGCCGCCGGTTGCGAGCCAGGGGTTACCACCGCGCTCGCGCTCTGGGCCGACGAGCTGCCATTCTGGGCGTCCGATCCTGACTGCTGGGGTGATTGATTGTTCCCCATGCCTTGCTGAACGTCCTGAAGCGCCTGCCCGAGCTGCGCCTGGGTGTCGATCTGGCTGCTGGCCTGCTGCACGGACTGAGCCAGTGACTGGAGCGATTTCGACGCCTGGGCATTGTCTCCGCCGCGCAGGGCATCCGATGCCTGCTGCGCGCTTTGCGACATCGCCTGATCCGCCTGCTTGGTCTGAGCCGCCGCCTGGGCGAGGCGCGACGCGAGCTCGGCCTGCGCGTCGGACGAAAGCTGACCAACCTGACTGCTGAGGCTGTCAAGCTGGGTGGCCGCCTGCTGATAATCACCCCGCGCCAGGCTATCGCTGATCTGGTGCGTCGCCGATGAGTCTTTCAGCGCGGATGCCAGGGCATTAAGCGCCTGTTGCTCGGCGAGGGATTGAGTGGCCTGGGCTTGAAGCTGCTGCTGGAGTTGTTGAAGCTGTGATTGGTACTGGGCCGGAGTGATCGCATGGTCCGCGAGCTGCTGCTGCAAAGCCTTCAGCTGCGGCGAAACCTGGTCCGTCGCGGTGGTGCTCTGGATCTGCGCCTGGGTCGAATCGACCGTCACGTAGGCGGTTGGTGCCTGGGCATCCTGGCTGGCGAGCTTCGCCAGCTCGGTGTCGATCGCCTGGGGGGAGCGCGGCAGCGTCAGCCCGAGCGAGCCGACCACGCTGAGCCCGGCGTAGAGCGCCACCATCGCCGCGAGGATCCGCGCCTCGCGACCCGGCCAGATCAGCGGCACGACCCGGCTCGGCTCGAGCTCGCGGAGGCGCACCGTCGCCAGGCGAACCTGGCTTTTGGCCAGTGGCGCTTCGGCCCGCCGGCTCGCGGTGTACTCGACGGCGGTCGCCAACTGCGCCTGAAGGGCGGCACGTTGGTCGACCAGACGGGCGACTTCGAACGACGGAATCCGGTGATGGACCGCGAGGTGAAAGCTCCAGCCGAGCACCAGGAAGAGGATCAGGGGCAGCCATCCCGACATCGGGTGCTGCCAGAGCACCTGAACCGCCTTGGCCAGAACGAGAATCAGCCCGCAGATGACGAGGGCGCGCGCCAGGATCAGCAGCGAGCGCGCGAGCCGCAGGCGATTTCGGAAGGCCCAGAGGCGGCCGAACAGCTCGGTCAACGGACTCTGGTCGGCCTCGGCGCCCAGGTGGATCGGTCGGTGGCTCGGGGCACCCAGCGCGGAGAGGTCGCCTCCCACGCAAAACGGCGAGATCGTCGCCCACCAGGCAACGTCTTGGAGTAAGCCATTGGCTTTGCCGGTCAGCTGATGCCACGCCATCGTGCTCCCCTTCCGACAGAAGGCCAGGGTTCCGCTCGTCTATTCTACTTGACGGAAGGCGGCCTCAACACCAGAAAAACGCAAGATCTGTGCCGACAGTCAAGCAAGCGCCGAGGCAAGGCGGGTGATCGCCTCGCGCAGCCGGCGTACGTCGGCGGTCAGGGCGAAGCGAACGTATCCCTCACCCTCTTGACCAAAACCGTTCCCCGGCGTGCAGACGATTCCCGCGCGCTCGATCAGCCTCGACACAAAGCTGGCGGAATCGTAATCCGCCGGGACGCGCGGCCAGACGTAGAACGTCGCGCGTGGCACCTCGACCGAGAGACCGAGCGCGCGCAGCCCGCGAATCAGAACGTCCCGCCGTCGCTGGTAGATCTTGCTGTTGCGCGCGCTGACCTCCTCGGCCAGGGAAAGCGCGGTGATGCCCGCGTCCTGAACGGCCTGGAACGCTCCGGAGTCGAGATTGGACTTGACCTTGCGCAGCGCTTCGACCACGTCGGCGCGGCCAACCGCGAACGCGATCCGCCAGCCGGTCATGTTGAAGGTCTTGGAAAGGGAGTGGAATTCGATCCCGACGTCTTTGGCGCCGGGGGCTTCGAGGAAGCTCGGAGGGCGGTACCCGTCGAAGGAGATTTCGGAGTAGGTGTTATCCTGGGCGACGATGATGTTGTGACGCCGAGCGAAGTCGACCACCTCGCGGTAGAACTCCGGCGGCGCGACCGCGCCCGTCGGATTGTTCGGGTAATTGATGAACATCAGGCGGGCGCGCTCTCGGATCGACGGAGGGATCGCGTCCAGGTCCGGCAGGAAGCCGTTCTCCCGACGCAGCGGCATCGTATACGGCTCGCCGCCGGCGAAGATGGTGCCCGCGTGATAGACCGGGTAAGCCGGGTCCGGAATCAGCACGACGTCGCCGGGGTCGATCAGCGCCAGTGGAAGGTGTCCAATCCCCTCCTTCGCGCCGATCAGCGTCAGCACTTCGCGCTGGGCCGATACCTCGACGCCGAAGCGGCGCTGGTACCAGTTGGCGACCGCCTCGCGAAAGCGGTCGAGCCCTTCGGATTCCGGGTAGCGGTGGTTCGCGGGAACTCGGGCGGCCCGGGCAAGCGCGCGGATGATCGGTGCCGGAGTCGGAATGTCCGGGTCGCCAATGCTCAGGCTGATCACGTCCACGCCACGGGCCGCGGCCTCGCGGCGCTTGCGGTCGATCTCCACGAACAGGTAGGGCGGCAGCTCGGATAAGCGGCGAGCCACCGCGAATTCCTGGGTGATCACAGCCCTTCCTCCGCGCGAATCAGATCCTGGTAGGTCTCGCGGCGCCGGACCAGGCGGTGCTGGTTGCCGGTCACCAGCACCTCGGCCGGCCGTGGCCGCGCGTTGTAGGTCGACGCCATCGCGAACCCGTAGGCGCCGGCGCTCATGATCGCCAGCAGATCCCCCGATTCCGAGACCGGCAGCGACCGGTCGTGGGCGAAGAAATCGCCGGACTCGCAGATCGGGCCGACCACGTCCACGACTTCGCGCGCGTCCGCGGATTCGGCCGCCCAGATCTCGTGGTGGGCATCGTAGAGCGATGGGCGGATCAAGTCGTTCATCGCCGCGTCGACGATCACGAACGTCTTGGCGCCGTTCTCCTTGCGATACACCACCCGGGTGAGCAGCGCGCCAGCGTTGCCGACGATGAAGCGCCCCGGCTCGCAGAGCAAGGTCACGCCCAGCTCGCGAATCGTCGGCAGGACGCGCGTGGCCAGGTCGGTTGGTCCATCCGGCGCCTCGTCGCGGTAGCGGATGCCAAGCCCGCCCCCGAGATCGAAGTAGCGCAGGCCGATTCCCTCGCCGCGGAGCCGCTGGAAGAGCTCGGCCACCCGCTCCACCGCGTCGACGACCGGCTGCAGGTGAACGAGCTGCGAGCCGATGTGCATCTGAATGCCGACTGGCTCGAGGAACTCGTCGTCGCGCGCCCGTCGGTACACCTCGAGGACGCGGTCTGCCGCGACGCCGAACTTGTTCTTCTTCAAACCGGTCGAGATGTAGGGATGGGTGTGTGGATCGACGTCGGGATTCACCCGGACCGCGATCCTTGCCGTCCGCCGCTTCGCCTTCGCGACCCCGGCGATCGCCTCGAGCTCGGCCGGCGACTCGACGTTGAAAAGCAGGACGTCTTCGTCGATCGCCTGGGCGATCTCCGTCGCGGTCTTGCCAACGCCGGCGAAGATGATCCGATTTCCCGGGAGCCCAGCCTGACGCGCCCGGAAGAGCTCGCCTCCGGAAACGATGTCCGATCCCGCTCCCAATCCAGCCAGGAGGCGGACGATCGCCAGGTTGTCGTTGGCCTTCATCGCGTAGCAGATCAGGTGGGGGATGCTGGCGTACGCCTCATCCAGCGCCTGAAATCGATCGCGGATCGACTTCTCACTATAAACGTACAGCGGCGTTCCGTAGCTCTCGGCAAGCTCCGAAAGTGGAACGCCTTCGCAGGCCAGCGCGCCGCCTCGGTACTGGAACTCGTCCAAGGTCGTCAAGACTCCTTCGCTACGTGGATCTGCCATGGCGAGGACGGGCCTCACCCCCTAACCCCCTCTCTATTTGCCCGCAAATGGGGAGGGGGAACCCGGAGCGGCGCCAAGCGCCGTCGTCTCTCCCCTCGCCATTTCGCCAGAAATGGAGAGGGGCAGGGGGTGAGGCCCGTCCTTGCCACGCCCCCGACTTCGCCAGTCGCAAAACCTGCCGCGCTTACCCCAACACGTCTTGCATCGTGTACAGC
>JBOGTX010000568.1:0-2498 GCA_050695695.1 Chloroflexota bacterium | reverse complement strand
CTACCAGGAGCTGTGCGACGTGACCGTCAAAATCCCGATCCACGGCTCGGCCTCGTCGCTCAACGTCGCCAGCGCGACCTCGGTGCTGCTGTACGAAATGGACCGGCAGCGACGCGCGGCCGACGATTGGAGGGGCCAACGCCGAATCTCAGATGGAGAAGGGGCGAGGGGGTGAGGCCCGGTGATTCTCAGAATCCGAGGACGACCTTATCCGGCGGGGCGACCGGGCTGTAGCTGTTCACCACCGCTGGGACCCTCAGGCCAGGCTCGCGCTCGTAGACCGCGCGTACTCCCGAGAATGTCTCGTTGCCCCCTTGAGTCAGAATGGCCACGCCATCCAACAGCGCCAGATCGGTCTCGGTCGGCCCATCTTCCATCAGACCCCAGCAGTCCCAGAGCAAGAGCTCTTGCTTGTTCAGAGCCGCCAGGTCTTGAATCAGCTTGTGGCGGATGAACCACCAGCCCTTCGCCTCTTCATCTGGACCGACGCCGAACTTTTCGGGAATCGCCCGTTTTTCACGACAAAGCTGCCAGGCGAGTCCACCGACCAGGAATTGGTCCCGCGGCACGTCGCGCGCGTCGAAGGCAAGGGGGTTGGCCGGATGGAGCTCCTCGCCGATCTCCGGGTCGACCAGGCGCCAGCGCCGCTCGTCCGCGTCCCAGACTTCCGCGATCGCGTGATCGTGGCAAAAGTCCTCGGCGAAGTAGGTGGCGAACCCCACCCGCACCCGGGCGGGGATTCCCCTGGCCCGCGCCAGCGAGCATAAGAGCACGGCAAAGTCCCGACAACAGCCGACCAGGCGTTTTTCAGGCGCTCTTGGCTCGACCAGGGAACGGTCGTCGAGCACGAAAAGGCGATCGAGCATCCGCGCGACGTAGCGCAGGTCGATCTCCGCCAGCCGATCGGCTTGAACCAGGTCATTGTCGAGGGGACCGCTCCGGTAATGGAGAACGAGCCCCTGGACGACCCCGCAGAGCCCGGCGACATCCGACGGTAGATCGGCGAAGCGTGGCGCGTAGGGACCGGGATCGGTGATTCGGCTCTGTGCCGCGTAGAACATAAGCGGGTCCACCGGCGGTTCTCAGCGCCGCTGGGCCGCGAGATAGCGGCGGAACGTTTCCCCGAGGACAACCGGATCCTCCAGGAGGTAGGGAACCTTCGCGTTCTCCGGTCCGATGCGCACCCGGAGCAGGATCGGTCCGGGCGCGGTCCGACTGCGCGCCAGCTCGCGGGCGAGCGCTGGCGCATCCTCGACCTCGACCGCGTCGATACCGCAGCCCTGGGCGACGGCGCGGAAATCGATCGCCGCCGAGGCGGTCGGCTGACCGCCGGTTGCCGCGTAGATGCCGTTGTCCAGGACGAGCAGGAGAAGCTTGCGGGGCTTCAACAGGCCGATCGTCGCGAGCGTCGAGAAGCCCATTAACAGACTCCCGTCCCCCTCGATCACCAGGCATTTCTCGAACGATGAGTCGTCGAGGCCGAGGCTCAGGCCGAGACCGATCGCCGGCGGAAGACCCATCGAGTCGAGAACGTAGAGGTGATTGTCCGCGCGGCCGATCGCGGCGAGCTCGCGCGCCGTGGCGCCAAGGGTGACGACCGTCGGCTCCTGGGGAAAGGCCGCCACGATTGCCCGGAGCGCTTCCATGCGGGTCATCACGGCTGGCCTCCCATCAAGTCGCAGAACACGGCGACCGGGCGCCGGGTGATCTGACTGTGCTCGTAGGCTTTCGTCACGGTCGGCGGCCAGAGGTCAAGCGGCACTCGCCCATTCAACGTGAAGTAACGCAGGTCGGCGGCATCGGCGATGGCCTCGACGCGCTCGCAAAACTGGTGGATCATCGAATTGTACTCGTTGAGGCCGCCGCGCCGCGACACCACCATGAACAGGGGGATGTGGTAGGCTCGCGGAAACGTATTGAGCGCGGTGAGGAGGTTTCCGAGCCCGTTGTCTTGAATCACCAGCGCCGCCTTCCGGCCCGCCAGGGCGATTCCCGAGGCGATGCCGATGGCTTCCTCTTCGCGGGTGATCGGGAAGCTACGCGGTCGCTCCCCGCCTTCGAAGTGACGGATGACCCCGGCCAGGGTGCTCGAAGGAAGGTGGAGGACGAAATCGAGGTCGATCGCGTCGAGCCCTTCGATCACCGCCTGGCTACGTTCCCGTGGGCTGCTCATTCGACCCATTCCTCGCCGTCCGGGCCGATCTCTTTCTTCCAGACTGGCACCTCTTCCTTGAGCCGATCGATCGCGTATTCGCAGGCTTCGAAAGCCTGCTTGCGGTGCGGGGTGCCGACGGCGATCACCACGCTTGGCTCGCCGATGCCCAGGCGTCCGGTGCGGTGGGTCATCGCCACTTGATCGAGGCCCCAGCGACGACGAATCTCCTCGGCGATCTCGGCCATCTTGGCTTCGGCCATGTCCTGATAGGCCTCGTACTCGAGGAAGCTGGTTTGTCGGCCGCTCAAGGCATGGTCTCGAACCACGCCGTAAAAGACGCAGA
>JBOGTX010000567.1:0-8126 GCA_050695695.1 Chloroflexota bacterium | reverse complement strand
CCCCGAAGCCGTCGATGAGATTGTGCCAGACTCCGTGCCCTTTCGCCACCAGTTGCGTGGCCGGCGTGGGCACGTGCCAGATCAGCGCCGCGTTGACCAGATACAGACCGGCGAGCATCGCGAGCGCGATTCCCGGGCTGAAGATCTCGATCACGAACCCCGACAGCAAGGGACCGATCGTCCGACTGACGTTCATCCCCGTCGCATCCATCGCGACGGCGTTGGTGATCCGGCCGCGCCCGACCAGATCCACGGTGAGCGATCGCCGCGACGGCCAGTCGAACGCCATCGAGGTGCCCATCACGACCTCGCAGACCGCCAGATCCGGATAGCTCAGGCGCCCAAGCGCGTACAGCACGGCCATCGCGCCAACCGTGGTGACGTTGACCACCTGCAAAGAGAGCATCAGCCGGCGGCGATCGTAGCGGTCTCCCAGCACGCCGCCGAATGTCCCCAGGAGGAACAGGGGGAGGCTGCGATAGAAGCCAATCAACGCGACCAGCAAGGGAGATCCGGTGAGCTGGAGGGCGAGCCAGCCAACCGCCACCTGCTCCATCCACCGGCCGATATTCCAGGAGAGATTGGCCGACCAGAGGAAGCGGTAGCCCTTGATGGTGAACGCTTCGATGCGAAAGAGACCGCGCGCGCCGCGGGGAACGGTCAGGGATTGATCAGACATGCGCGGAGCTCCGTCGCGGGAGGTTGCGCTGATTATAGACGGTTTATCGGTCGGCCGGGCGCGCGATCACGAACCGAAGCGCGAGGACGACCGCGACGGCGCCGACGAGTACCATGATCGATAGTTTTTCGACGCCATTCAGCGTCATGGCCAGCATGCCCCCCGCCGCGCACACCGCGTAGATCAGCAGCGCGATGCGCCGGGTGGAGAGCCCGCGGCGAATCAGTCGGTGTGGCAGGTGGGCCGAATCGCCGCCGACGAAGGGAGAGCGGTGCTTGGCGCTTCGCTGCACGATGACCAGGGCGACGTCGATGATCGGCAGTCCCAGCACGAACGCCGCGGTCGCGATCTTCGCGCCGCCGATCAATGCCAGGATCGCGAGCGTGAACCCGAGGAACGTAGACCCGCTGGTCCCCATGATGATCCGCGCCGGGTTGAAGTTGAATCGGAGGAACCCCAGGCAGACGCCCGCCAGGGCCAGCGGCAACAGGCTGATCGTGTACTGACCGAGCGAGACGCTGCGCGCGAACAGCACGATCCCGGCGATCGCGGTCACCCCGGCGGCCAGCCCGTCCATCGTATCGATGAAATTGAGCGTGTTGATCATGCCAACCACCCAGACCAGGGTGAATGGAACCGCGACGACCAGCGGCAAAACGATCAAGCCGCCAAAAGGATTGGCCACGCTCCGGATCATCAAGCCAAAGACCATGGCTACGATGGCCAGCCCGATCTGACCGACGAGCTGCGGCATGGGACCAAGTCGCTTCAAGTCGTCGATTAGCGCCATGGGCACCACGAGGATGATGCCGACGATCAGCCCGACGATCCGCGTTCGCTCGTCGCTGGAGTGCTGTACCAGCGGCAGGCTTGCCGCCACCGCGATCAGAAAGGCGGCGAGCAGCGCGTACCCTCCCGACCGTGGGGTCACCGCTCGCTGCAGCTCCCCCTTCCGCGGCCGGTCGACCAGTCCGACCCGCCGGCCCGCCCAGCCCGCTACCGGGGTCAGCAGCAGTCCGCCACCCACGCTGACGACCAGCGCCACGAGCATCGGGATCAGGGGAGCATGGACCATTCAGTCGACCTTACCGGCCGCGCGGCGATGTCGCGGCCGTGGGGGCTGTCAGCGACCCGGCGGCAAGCCGAACGAGCCAGGCTTTCAACTCCTCGGGCTCCCAGTCGTAACCACGCTCGCGGAAGCGCCTGATCTCGTCAAGCCAGGTCTGGAGCCCGACCGCCGATGGCGGGGTCTCGATCGTGAGCAGGCCCGGCAGGTCAGTCTCCCGAAGCCGCTCGCTCGGATAGGTGAGCGCCTCGTGAAGCCGCTCGCCCGGCCGGATCCCGGTGACCCTGGGTGGCAAGGGCGTCGCGCCGGGATTGACCAGCGCCTGCACCCGGCGGGCGGTCTCGGCGATGTTGACCGGCTTCCCCACGTCGAGCATGGAGAGCCCTTCGAGACGCGGTCGGCCACTCGCCGCCAGCAGCAGGTGAATCGCCTCCGGCATCGTCATCCAGTAGCGATCCATGCGCGGATCGGTGATGCTCAGCGGAAGGTGAGCCAGCGCCTGGCGGACGAAGGTTTCGATCACGCTGCCCTGGGTGCCCGCGACGTTGACCAGGCGAACCGTACGAACGCGCGGGCGGTCGCTCTCCCGCGCCATCGACTGGAGAACGTGCTCGACGATGCGCTTGGTCGCCGCGTAGGCGCTGAGCGCGGTGACCGCTTTGTCGCTCGACGGGAAGACTACCGTGGACGCGTTGAACTCGGCCGCGGCTTCGACGACGTTCAGCGTGCCCAGGACGTTCACGCTGACGACTTGATCGAGGTTATCCTCGGCCAACGGCACGTGCTTGTACGCGGCGAGGTGAAACGCGAGATCGATCCGCTCGCGACGAAAGACCTGGCAGACCTTCGGACGGTCTCGGAGATCGGCGAGGACATAGGCCGCGCCGACCTCCGAGACCGCGTCTTCCTCCAGCCGCTGGCGAAGGCGAAACAGCGATGCCTCGTGGCTATCGAGAAGCACCAGACGTTCGGGCTGGAAGGTGGCGACTGTCTGCCCTAGCGCCGAGCCGATCGAGCCGCCCGCCCCGGTGATCAAGACGCGCTTGCCGCGAACGGCCGACTCGACGACCTCTCGCGCGAATTGGATCTCCGGCCGCATCAGCAATGGGGCCCAGTTTTCGATCATTGGCCCGCCCGCGTCCGCCGGAGCTCGAGCAGCTGCCGCTGAGCACCGCGCATCTCGATCGCCTGGTCCGGGTCGGATTCCAGCGTCTCGGTCACGAGGTAGCTGGCCTTTCCCAGGAGCGCGCCGAGCACCCGATCAAGGTCTTCGTCGCCCTGCCGGTAGGGCAATCCTTCACCGAGCAGGCCCGCGGCGTTCGAGACGTGGACGGTCGTCGAGACGCCCGCCACGACGTCGGCGTAGGACCGGAGATCCTCGGGCCCGGGGAGGTCGCGGCAGAACCGCGCCACCGGCTCGAGATCGTCGGCGACCGCGGATCGCGGCGCGTTCTTCCAGTTCAGATAAAGTGCCGCATGGGAGAGATCGAGGGTCGAGCGAACGTCCGGTCGGGCTTCCACCAACTCGAGAGTGTCCGCGCTGGTCAGCCCGATTGGCGAGAACACGAACGCCGACTCGCGCATGCGCCCGACCGGTGGCAGGTTCTCCACCTGGGCCAGGAGACCGCGGGCGTGGCAGCCGTCGGCATAAAAATCCAGCAGCGGGCGTGTCGCCAGGAGCTTCGATCGGCGGTGCGCTTCGGTGAGGCCGGCCAGATCGCGGGTCGGCGCCACGAGGTGAACGTTCGCCGCTACCGCGCCAATCGCGCTCCCGACCTCGAGAACGCGGCGGATCGTCTCGCGGTGGTCCTCATCATCACTGGTGAGATCGAAAAGCGCGCCTCCCAGCGTGCGAATCGGCGCCTCGACGATCCAGACGAAATCGCGGGGCGCTTCGGACGCTTCGACGACGGCACGAATCGTGGCCAGCCAGTCGCCGGCCGCCAGATCGCGACGATCGAGGTACAGCTCGATCCCTTCCGGGACCGGCGGCGCCAGGCGATCGGAGAGCTGCGAAGGGGTGGGGCGCGCCTTGAGCAGAACCTTCGTCACGCCTTCAACCCTCCGAGCCACCCTCGACGCGCTGGCTGCACCAGACCAGACCGTCGAAGAGCTCGATTGTCGCCTCGAACTGCAGGTCGGCCGCGGCGTGTCTGGTGTCCGCCACGTAACTCTCGGCGCCGGGCGTCAGATCGACGATGATCGGTACCGTCACCCGCGTGATCCCGCGCACCAGCTCGCCCAGCTCGGCGATCGACGTCGGACGACCGGTCCCCACGTTATAGATTTCCGGTCGCTCCGGGCGCCGTCGAACGGCCAGCTCGAACGCCCGGACAACGTCGCGAACGTCGACGAAGTCGCGGATCTGCCGCGCGCGGACCCGGAGCGGTTGCCCTTCGCGGGCGCTTCGCAGCAGAATGCTCACCACCCCGCTCGCCAATCCCGCGGTCTGGCCCGGTCCGTAAACCGAAAAGAGGCGTAAAATCGTCACCGGAATCTCATAGAGCCGGGCGTATAATTCCGCCCACTCCTCGGCCTGGACCTTCGTTTGTCCGTATGGATCAACCGGGGCGAGAACGCCGTCCTCCGAGATCGGTCGGATCCCGGGCCGATAGACGCGCTGGGATGAAGCCAGAACGAACGAGGCATTGTTGCGGCGCGCCGCCTCCAGGGCGTTCAATGTTCCCAGCACGTTTGCTCGGGCGAAATCGGTCGGCTGATCGAAGGACGCCGACGCGTCCGCCAGGCCGGCCAGGTGGATGATACAGTCACAACCCTCTGCCAGGTCCGAGAAATCGGTGGTCACGTCAGCCTGAACGTGATCCGCGCCGACAATCGCGCGCCGGCCCAGGGTGCGGACGGGAATGCCCTGCCCGGCCAGGTGTTCGACCAGCTGCCGCCCAATGAATCCGGACCCGCCGGTCACCAGCACCCGCTCCGGAACGTACGGCTCGCTCATTGACCACGTACCAAGAAGTGATCCAGGGTTTCCGCGAGGCTTTCCTCGAGCTCGCGCCGCGGGACGAACCCGAGCGGGCCCAACGCGGAGCGCACCTCCGGCATCGCGGCGGCGGAGCCAGTCCTTCTCGCGAGATCCCGGACGGTCACGGCGAGATCCCGCGACTCGCCGATCTGCCGGATCAGCTCGGCCACCTCGGAGATCGACCTCACGGCGGTCGCGGCGTTGAAAACCTGGAATCGCCGGTTTGGTGTTGCCTCCGCGGCCAGGGCGAGCGCCCGCATCGCGTCGTCGACCTGGATCAGTGCCAGCGGGTCGAGGCTCTTGACCTCGATCGGCGCGCCGGTTGCCGCCTGGTAGCAAAAGAGGTTTGGCGCGGTCATAAAGCGCGGGTCCGTCTTCATGACCGGCGCCACCCCGTAGACGAGTCCGAGGCGGACCACCCGGCAGGTGAGCCGGTGGACCCTGGCATACATCTCCAGGAGCTTTTCGGCGTAGCATTTGCTCAAGTGGGACAGGTCGGTGAAGACGCCGTAAGGGGACGTCTCGTCGACCACGTCGGGCAGCGGAGCACCGTACACTCGGGTCGAGCTCGCGAAGACGATCGGGGCGGCGCAGGTCCGACTGGCCAGCGCGTCCAGGATGATCCGCGGGCCGCGCAAATTGACCTCTTCGGTCACGTCTGGGGACGCGGCGTCGGGACGCGCGCTCGCCTGCGCGGCGAGCAGGTAGACGCTCTCGATCTCATCCGCCTCGCGCAGCACGCGATCCACCGCCGAGGGATCCACGATACTACCTTCGACGAATCGGAAGCTGTTCGATTGTCGGAAGCCATCGACGGCGCGCCGGTCGCTCGCGAAGAAGCTGTCGAGCGCGACGATCTCGCGTCCCTGAAACAACAGCTCCTGGATCAGCCGCGAACCGACGTAGCCGACGCCAAAAATGACGGTCGTCACGGATGGGCATTGTAGCACAGCGTCGCCGCGGCTGCCAGCAGGCTGGCTGCCGCCTTGACTTTTGGGTATACCGCTCCTATTCTCAAGTGAGCGAGTGGTATCGCATCAGCCATCATGAGCGAGCGTAAAGTCCGCCTGGACGTGCTGCTGGTCGATCGGGGGCTGGCCCAGTCGCGCGAGCGGGCCCAGGCCCTGATTCTGGCCGGCGACGTCAAGGTGAGCAACCAGGCGGTATTTCGCCCGTCCGCCACGGTGCCGTTCGACGCCGAGGTCGAGGTTGTCAGCCCCCCACCCTACGTGAGTCGCGGGGGATTCAAGCTGGCCCACGCCCTCGACCAATTTGGCGTGAGCGTGGACGGATTGACCATGCTCGACGTTGGGGCTTCGACCGGTGGCTTCACCGACGTGCTTTTGAAGCGGGGAGCTCGGAAAGTTTACGCCGTCGACGTCGGTCGCGGCCAGCTCGCCTGGCAGTTGCGGCAGGATCCGAGGGTGGTGACGATGGAGCGGGTGAACGTTCGATACCTCGAATCGCTGCCCGAGCCGATCGACGCGGCGGTCGTGGACGTGTCGTTCATCTCGCTGAAGCTTGCCCTGGCGCCAATCGAACGCCTGATCGGGCCGTCGGGCTGGATCGTCGCCCTCGTCAAGCCGCAGTTCGAGGCCGGTCGATCCGAGGTTGGCAAGGGGGGAGTGGTGCGAAATCCCGAGGTACACCGCTCGGTTCTGGTCGGGGTGTTGACCTGGGCACAGGGGCAGGGCCTGCGGATCGGAGGGTGTACGCCATCGCCGATCCTGGGACCGGCGGGAAACCGAGAGTTCCTGATCCTTTTGCGGCTCGCCGGGCCAGGCGAGACGGTTGACGCCGCGGTCCAGGCGTGCCTGGGCGACGGGTAATCGATTCGTGTTGACCCACCTGACCATCGAGAACTTCGCGATCATCGATCGCCTCGAGCTCGAGCTGAGCGGTGGCCTCGTTGCCCTGACCGGCGAGACCGGCGCGGGAAAATCCATCGTCATCGACGCGGTGAGTGGCGTGCTGGGCAGCCGCCTCGGGCCGGACGTGATCCGAACCGGCGTCGAGCAGGCCAGGGTCGAGGCGATTTTCGATCTGCCCACCGCCGATAGCTTCCTGGCCATGCTGGACGAGCTCGGGTTGGCTCCCAACGACGACAGCCTGATCGTCAGTCGAGACGTCAGTCGCTCCGGTCGAGGGGTGGCCCGCGTGAACGGTCGGGCGGTGCCCTTGAACGTGTTGCAGCGAATCGGCCGAGCGCTGGTCGACGTTCACGGGCAGGGCGACCACCTGACGCTGTTGCGGGTCGCGGAGCACCGGAGATTCCTCGATGGCTACGGCGGATTGACGGCCGAGCCGCGACTGGTCGCCGGGCTGGCGGCGGAGCTCCGCGAGATTCGCGCCGAGCGCGAACGGCTGAGTCGCGATCGGCGAGAGATCGAGCGTCAGGTCGATTTGCTGCGTTTTCAAACCCAGGAGATCGACCAGGCGCGCCTCCAGGTCGGGGAGGACGATACTCTGCGCCAGGAGCGGACCCTCCTGGACAACGCCGAGAAGCTGGCGAAAGCGGTTGACGTCGCCCGTGATGCCCTTTCGGAGGCCGAGACGACCTCGGCGGTCGATCGCCTCGGAGCGGTATCTGGCGAGCTCGCCGAGATCTCGCGCATCGATCCGTCGATGCTGGACCTTCAGCAGACGGTCGATCTCCTCGTCGATCAGGTGAGCGATCTGAGCCGCCGTTTGCGCGCCTACCAGGAACAGATCGAGTTCAATCCCGAGCGCCTCGAGGAGATCGAAGAACGACTGAATGTGATCCGGAACCTCCAGCGCAAGTACGGGAGCACGATCGAGGAGATCCTGGCCTTCGCCGACGCGGCGCGCGAGCAGCTCGACGAGCTCGTTCACCGCGAGGAGCGCGCGTCCGACCTCGCGGTGAACGAGCAGGACGCGGTTCGCCGCTTCGTCGACGCGGCGACGGCGCTGTCGACGGCACGCCAATCCATTGGGCGCCAGCTTGCCGATGAGGTCGAGCGAGAGCTGGCCGAGCTCAACATGGCCGGCGCGCGCTTCCGGGTCGACGTGACCCAGGAGCCCGGTGCCGACGGCGTCCCGCTGCCCGATGGGCGGGTCGTCGCGTTTGATTCGAGTGGGATCGACCGGATCGAATTCTACATCGCACCCAACGCCGGAGAGGATCTCAAGCCGCTCGTTCGGGTGGTTTCCGGGGGCGAGACGGCACGCTTGATGCTTGCACTCAAGAACATTCTATCCCGGGCGGATACCGTGCCGACGCTCATTTTCGACGAGATCGACTCGGGAATTGGCGGCCGAACCGCGATTGTCGTGGGACAAAAGATCGCGCGACTGGCCCGCGACCGGCAGGTCATCTGTGTGACCCACCTTTCGCAGATCGCGGCGTTCGCCGACGTTCACGTCGCCGTCAGTAAGGG
>JBOGTX010000566.1:0-1899 GCA_050695695.1 Chloroflexota bacterium | reverse complement strand
AGCGTGCCATCGCGAATCTCTCCGAGCCGGGCGCCCTGACCGCCGGGTTCAACTGGTACCGCGCGAATCTCCGGCCGGAGAACCTGCTCGCCTCGCGCGCGTTGCCGCCGATCAAGGCGCCGACCCTCGGCATCTGGAGCACCGGCGACCTCTACCTGGCCGAGCGCGGCATGGTGGCCTCGGCGTCGAGGGTGACGGGTCCCTGGAAGTACGTCCGGATCGAAGGGACGAGCCACTGGATCCCGCTGGACGAGCCGGACCGGCTGAACCGCCTGTTGCTAGAATTTTTCGCACATGGAGGAGCTTGACCATGAATCCGAAGCCTCAGCTTGCCGAGATGACCCGCGAACAGATCCGGGCGATCGCGCCCAGCACGACCGTGCTCTTGCCGACGGCGGCGATCGAGCAACACGGGCCGCACCTGCCGATCGTCACCGACACCCTGGTCTGCACGACGGTCTGTCAACGCGCCGCCGAGAACGCGATGGCGGACACGCCGGTCACGGTCGCGCCGCCGGTCCACTTCGGGAGCTCGCACCATCACTTTCCCTACCCGGGGGTGCTGTCGCTGACGAACAGCACGTTCATCGAGATCGTCAAGGAGACCTGCGACAGCCTGGCGAAGTCGGGTTTTCGGCGAATCGTCATCGTGAACGGGCACGGTGGCAACGACGAGGCGATCCGGGTGGCGGCGCGCGACGTCGCCCTGGCGCTGCCGATCTCGATCGCCGCCGCGTCGTACTGGACGATCGCCTGGTCGGCGCTGGTCGAGGAAGGGAAGGCAAACGAGGTTGGCCAGCTTCCGGGACACGCCGGCGCGTTCGAGACGTCGCTGGTGCTGGCGCTGCGTCCGGATCTGGTCGATCGGGCGAGCTTGCCGTCGTCGCTCGCCGAGCCGCCTTTTCGAGCGGACGCGCGCCACCAGCCCACGGTAATTCGGGCCGGCCACAGCCTGGGCGACGGTCCCGGCTACACCGACAATCCGGCCAACGCCTCGGCCGAGCACGGCATGCGCTTTCTGAAGATCATCAGTCGCGAGGTGGCGCAGTTCGTGGTGAGCTTCGCGCGGGGGTAGGGTGCGATGGATCTTGAGCTTCAGGGCAAAACGGCGATCGTGACCGGTGGGAGTCGCGGACTTGGCAAAGCGATCGCGCGGCAGCTCGCGCTCGAAGGCGTGGACGTCGCGCTGGTCGCCCGGACGGCCGAGGCGGTCGAGACGACGGCGGCGGAGCTTGGCCGGGAGACCGGTCGGCGATTCCTGCCAATCGTCGCCGACACCGGCGTCGACGCCGAGGTTCGGGCGATGGTCGAGCGCGCCGCGAGCGAGCTGGGACACCCGGACATACTGGTGAACTGCGCGGCCCGGCCGGGTGGCCAGGCGCCGCCGCCAAAGCTGGCCGAGATCACCGACGAGGTGTTCTGGTCCGACGTGAACGTGAAGGTCATGGGGTATCTTCGGTGCGCCCGCGAGGTCGCGCCGCACATGATCCGCCAGGGCTGGGGCCGGATCATCAGCATCAGCGGGCTCGCGGCGCGCTCGACCGGCTCGACGGTGGGCAGCATGCGCAACGTCGCGGTGGTCGCCCTGACCAAGAACCTGGCCGATGAGCTGGGACCCCACGGCATCAACGTCACCGTGGTTCATCCCGGCACCACGCGCACCGAGAAGACGCCCGGGGTGATCGCCGCGCAGGCAGGCAAGCTAGGAATCACTCCCGAGGAGGCCGAGCGGCGCCTGGGCTCGAATAACACGCTGGGGCGAATCGTCGACGCCCGGGAGGTCGCCTACGTCGTCACGTTCCTGGCCTCGCCAAAGTCGGTGGCGATCAACGGCGACGTGATCGCGGCCGGAGGCGGCGTGGGACGGGGGATCTATTACTGAGGGGGGCGAGGGGCGCG
>JBOGTX010000565.1:0-7196 GCA_050695695.1 Chloroflexota bacterium | reverse complement strand
ATATTGGTCGCTTCCAGAAAGCTGCCGGTGATTCCCCAGACGACCGCGCGGAAGACGCGCCCGCCGTCGAGGGGAAACCCGGGCAGCAGGTTGAACAGCCCTAAGATGACGTTGTACAGGGCCATGGCGAACAGGATACCGCGCACGATGACCGGCAGCGCGGCCCCAAAGCCAATCAGTGCCAGGTAGCACAAAACCCCGATCACCAGACTGGTCACCGGGCCCGCGATCGCCATCCGGAACTCATCCATCGCGGTCGGTGGCTCGCGCTCGATGTTTGAGACGCCGCCAAAGACGAAGAGAGTGATGCTCTGAACCGGGATTCCCTCGGACTCCGCCACCAGCGAGTGAGCGAGCTCGTGAAGCAGGACCGAGACGAAGAGAAGCAGAGAGCTGATCGCCCCGGCGATCCAGTAGGTCGCGGTCGACCATCCCGGGAAGAGGGGGGGAAAGAAGAATAACGCCAGCGACCAGGTGAGCAGGGCGAAAATGATCAGCCAGCTCCAGTTGACCGCGATCTCGATGCCGCGAATGCGGCCCAGGTGTAGCGAATGATCAAGCATAGTGTTAGTGCCTTGATCGCTGCTCGGGATGGAGCAGGTAGTAGAAGTGGGTGACGGCTTGTCCGAGGGTGCCGCGATGGCTGGCCAACTGCTTTCGCGTGCCGTTCTGCCCGCGGACGAGGAAGTAGCGTCGGACCTCGGTCGGCCAGCCCGGTTCGGCGACGATCTCCAGTCCGTGCTCACGCTCCAGGTGTTCCCGGTAGCTGGACGGGGGAACCATCCGTCGAGCGGTCTCCGATTGATTCCCTTCGCCGCCCGGGGGGCGGGGTATCGCTTGAGGTGGTCGTGGCTGACTCCGGCGCGGTCGATCGGTCATCGGCGGTCCATGCCCTTCCCGAAATTTGGCTAGCTCGTTCAGCGTCGCAAGAACGCTGCCATACACCAACCCGGTCGAGCCCTGGCGGCGGCTCGACCAGGTCGCCCCTTCTGATATACTCCTCCTCGGCAATCTCGCCGCGGTTGGCGGCCGTGGCTAGAGTTTGGCAGAAGCGTCGGGAGGGTTGGATCATGGCTATCACGCGGCCCGGTTCGTACGTCTGGATCGACGGCGAGATGATCCGGTGGGACGCGGCGACCGTCCACGTCACCAAGCTTGGCTGGTCGACGATGGGCGCGGTCTTCGAAGGAATCAGCGCTTACTGGAACCCCGAGCAAGAGCAGCTCTACGGCTTGCAGTTCAGTGAGCACTACGCGCGCTTGCTCAACTCGATGAAGCTGATGCGGATGGAGCAGAAATTCACGGTTGGCGACCTGGTCCAGGCATCGATCGACCTGCTGCGCGCGAACGAGAACCGCGAGGACGTCCGCGTCCGACCCCTCGCCTATCACGCCGATGCTACCTGGTTCGGTGGGCTGCTGGACAGCGCCACCAGCGTCGTGATCACCACCGCCCCGTTCACGTCGTCGCTCGGCAGCGAGCCCAGGCTTCGCGCCTGCGTCAGCTCGTGGGATCGCATCTCCGACAACCAGCTCTCGCCGCGGGTGAAGTGCATCTCCAACTATCAGAATAGCCGCATGGCTTTAATCGAGGCGACCACGCGCGGCTTCGATCAGCCGATCCTTTTGAATGTCCAGGGCAAAGTCACCGAGGGCCCGGCGTCCTGCCTCTTCATCGTCCGAAACGGCGTGGCGATCACCCCGAGTCTGACCAGTGGCATCCTCGAGAGTATCACGCGCCAGAGCATCCTTCAGTTCTGCCGGGATGTGCTGGAGATTCCCACCGCCGAGCGCGAGATCGACCGAACCGAGCTGTACGTCGCCGACGAGGTATTCTTTTGCGGCACCGGAGCCGAAGTCCGCGCGGTCGTCTCGGTCGACGACTACGTGGTGGGCTCCGGCGAGATCGGGCCGATCACGACCGCCGTCGAGTCCTACTATCACGACATCGTCCGGGGTCGGGAAAGCCGCTACGAACACTGGCGCGTCCCGGTGTACAGTCAAGTGGCGCAAGGGCGTTAGCTCGCGGGCGATCCGCCGCTCGCCTCGGTCAGGCGCGCGCCGACGAAGTGGGGCTGCCCACGAACGAACTCGTCCGACGGCAGCGGTCGCTTTCCGGCCAACTGCAATTGGCGAACGACGATGGCGCCACCTCCGGTGGCGATCGCGACCTCCGGTTGCCGTCCAGTCGGCGATGGCAGCGCGAGGACCGTCCCCGGCGCCTCTGGGCCGGTCCAGTCAGGGCGCGCCCCCAACGCCAGGAGGCGAACCTGGCGCGTGCCCCAGAACGTTCGGCAACCAGGCCACGGGGTCTGCGCGCGGCAGATCCGCGCGATCTCGGCCGCGGGAAGGGACCAGTCGACCGTCGCATCCGCCGCGACCAGCGGTCGACAGTAGGTCGCCGCGTTCTCGTCTTGCGCCCGAGGCGCCACCCGGCCGGCTTCCCACGCGGGAATCGTGTCGACGAGCAGATCCGCTCCGAGCCGGGACAGCCGCTCGCCAAGGGAGGCGGTGGTGTCGTCGTCGGAGATGACCGCCGTCACTTGCGCGAGAATTGGGCCGGCGTCCATGCGCTCGTCCATCAGCATGATCGATACGCCGGTCTCGGGAAGCCCTTCTCGGATCGCCGCCTGGATCGGCGACGCGCCCCGCAGCTTCGGCAGGAGCGACGGATGGACGTTGACGCAGCCGAGCCGCGGGATGTCCAACACCGCGCGGCGCAGAATTTGACCGAACGCCACCACGACGATCAGGTCGGGGTGGACTGCCCGCAGCAGGTTGACCGCGTCCGGCGCGCGCAGCGATGGCGGCTGCAACACGGCGATTCCCTCGCGAAGGGCGAGCGCCTTGACCGCCGATGGTCGAATCTCCAATCCCCGCCCCACCGGCCGATCGGGCTGGGTGACGACGGCAGCCACGTCGAAGCCGCTCTTGACGAGCGCTTCCAGGGGAGGGACCGCGAACCGGGGCGTGCCCATGAAGAGAAGCCGCATCAGACCAACCTGGAGTGGAAGATTCGCGTGATCGCCTCGCTCACGTGCCGGCGGATCTGATCGAGATCGACCCCGGCTGGCTTCACGGTGCCGTTCGGGGACGACGTCGATCGCTCAGGCGCGATGACCGACCAACGATACAGAAAGATGCGGATGGCCGCGACGATCACCGCGGCGACCGGGACGCCAAAGATCGCGCCCACGACGCCCGCCTGCTTGATCCCAACCAGGAGCGCCAGGAAGACGAGTAAAGGATGCAGGCCCATCGTCTCCGACATGACCATGGGCGCGATCACGTTCATCACCAGCACTTGCAGACCGACCAGTGCGATCAGCAAGAGCAGCATCTGAGTTGGCGAGAGGTTGCTAAACAGTCCGATCGAGATTGGCAACACCATCGCCAGCAAGGGGCCGATGAACGGAATCACCATCACGACCGCGGCGAAGAGACCCGCCAGGAGCGCGTAGCCAAGGCCGGCCACGACCATGATGAGCCCGGTTCCGATCCCAAGGATCGCCGACTGGATCGCCATGCCTCGCAGAAAGCCACCAAACGTCCGATCGATGTTGACGACGAAGAGGCGCGCGTCACCCGCGTAATGGTCCGGCACGGCCGCCAGGATGCCTTCGACGATCCGGTCGCCGCCGACGACGAAATAGAACGAGAGGATCAAGATGATCGAAAAGCCGAAAAGCCCGGAGGCGACCCCGCTCGCCACGCCCACTGTGTTCGTGACCAGATTGGATCCGAACTGGCCGAGCTGCTGGCTCAAGCCGGGGCCAGTCACCACCCCGAGGTCGATCGGAATGTTGCGCTCATCCAGCATCCTCTGAAGCTCGCGGGCCAGGCGGGGCGCGCCCAGGGCGATCGTTGGCAGCTCATTCGCGAGCTGAGAGATTTGAGACACGAGGAGCGGGATGACCAGGACGAGCGTCGTCGCGAAGGCGACGAGCAGGAAGATGTACACGATCACGGCCGCACCGGCTTGACCGACCGGTAACCGGTCGCCGAGAAAGCGGACGATCGGCAGGAGGACGAACGCGAGCAGCCAGGCCAGGAAGAACAGGATGATGATGTCGCCGAAGTGTACGACCAGCGTCCATAGCTCGCCCGCCACGTATAGCCCGACGGCGATCACCGCCAGGATGATCAACGCGCGAAACCAGGGATTTCGCTCCATGTCAGATAGATTGTACGGGGGGTCCGGATCGCGCGCAAGCACCGCTTGCCAGCCAGGTAGAGCGCAAAATCGTTGGCGGCCTCGCTGGGAGCGCGGGCGCCTCGCCCGCGCCGGCCTTGCTTGACAGCCTTGATCGGCGGAGTAGGATTAGGTAAGGCCGCGTCTCCACCACCGGCCGCGACGAACCGGCGCATCGATTGATTCCAATAGATCTGTAGGAGGGCCGTTATGGATATCGAGACCTCGACACGGGTTGACCAATGGCACGCCCTGGCTCAGCAGCTTCGGATCGACTCGATTCGCTCCAGCACTCAGGCGGGATCCGGGCATCCGACGTCATCGCTCTCGGCGGCCGATCTGCTCGCCGTGCTGGTCAGCAATCACCTCCGTTACGATTTCGGCGATCCGACGAATCCGCGCAACGACCACTTGATCTTTTCCAAGGGCCACGCCTCCCCGCTCCTCTACGCGGTCTACCGCGCGGTGGGCGCCATCACCGACGAGGAGATGCTGACCTTTCGCAAGTTTGGCAGCCGGCTCCAGGGTCATCCCACGCCGTTGATCCCGTGGGTCGACGTGGCAACTGGCTCGCTGGGCCAGGGACTACCGATCGGGGTCGGCATCGCGCTGGCGGGCAAGTACCTGGATCGACTGCCCTACCGGATCTGGGTCTTGCTCGGCGACAGCGAAATGGCGGAAGGCTCGGTGTGGGAGGCTTTCGACAAGGCAAGCCATTACGGGTTGAGCAACCTGGTCGCGATCCTCGACATGAACCGACTCGGGCAGCGTGGCGAGACGGACCTGGGCTGGAACAGCGCCGCCTATACCGATCGGGCGCGCGCCTTTGGCTGGCACGTCGTCGACGTCGATGGCCACGACCTGAGCGCGATCGATCGGGCCCTGACCGAGGCGACCGAGACGCGGAACGTCCCAACGCTCGTCGTCGCGAAGACGATCAAGGGGCGCGGCGTCTCGTTCGTCGAGAACAAGGATGGCTGGCACGGCAAGGCACTCAATGCCCAGCAGGCCCAACAGGCCATCGAGGAGCTGGGCGGAAATCATTCGGTTTCAGTCTCGGTTCACCGTCCCGAAGGCGGCGCGACCGAAGCGCCCCGCGCGGCAGCACGCCCGTCAGCGGCTCCCAGGCTCCCCACCTACGAGGTCGGAACGTCGGTCGCGACCCGAACCGCCTATGGGCAGACCCTGGCCGCGCTCGGCGCCACCCGACCGGATCTGGTCGTCCTTGACGCCGAGGTCAGTAATTCCACCTACGCCGAGGAGTTCAAGAAGGTCTTCCCGGATCGCTTCTTCGAGATGTACATCGCCGAGCAGCAGATGGTGGCCGCCGCGGTCGGGATGGGCGTCCGCCATCGGGTGGCCTTCGCGTCGACGTTCGCCGCGTTTCTCAGTCGAGCCTACGACTTTGTCCGGATGGCCGCCATTTCCCGGGCGAGTCTTCGCCTCTGTGGATCGCACGCCGGGGTTTCGATTGGCGAAGATGGTCCCTCCCAGATGGCCCTCGAAGACCTGGCGATGATGCGCGCGATTCACGGCAGCACCGTGCTCTATCCGTGCGATCCGAATCAGACCGCGCGGCTCGTCGCGGCGATGGCGGATCGTCCGGGCATCAGCTTTTTGCGCACCACCCGGGGCAACACGCCGGTGATCTACCGCTCTGACGACCGCTTCCCGATCGGCGGCAGCAAGGTCGTTCGGCAATCGCCGCGAGATCAGGTATCGGTGATCGCCGCCGGGATCACGCTCCACGAGGCGCTCAAGGCCGCCGACCAGCTTCAGGCGGAGGGGATCGACGTCCGGGTCATCGACGCCTACTCGGTGAAGCCGATCGACACGGCGACTCTTCACCAGGCGGCCGAGGCAACCGGTGGGCGATTTGTCGTGGTCGAAGACCATTGGCCAGAGGGCGGCCTTGGCGCCGCGGTCGAGGAGGCATTCACCGTCGGCGCGGGCTGGTCCAACCCGAATCCGCTCAAGCTCGCTCACCTGGCGGTGCGGGACATGCCTGGCTCCGGCACCCCGCAGGAGCTGATCGACGCCGCGGGCATCAGCGCTCGCCATATCGCGGACGCGGTGCGTGATCTGGTCGCGGGCTGACGGCGACGGGCCGAGCCCAACCCCCCATGCGGGTTGGGCAGCCTACGCCGGGGATCCCTCATCCCCTACCCCTTCCCCCAGTGCGCGGGGGGAAGGGTCTCAGCAGGAAGATTCTCTCCAGAGACCCCTCTCCCGCGCACTGGGAGAGGGGATAGGGGGTGAGGGAAGCCCCGGTGAAATTCCCCTCGATCGCGCGTCCTCCGGTTCCGATCCTCAAACTTTGACAATACCACTAGCAACCTTTATACTTTTTTGGAAAGACGTCACTTAGCACGGTGCGCCGCGCGCCGGGGAGTTCAAGTGGACACTCGGGAAGCAGTCTTCATCATCAGCGTCGCGGCGCGACTGGTCGACATGCATCCGAGTACCTTACGAAAGTACGAGCGCTGCGGCCTGCTCGAGCCATGCCGGATGAGCGGGCGCCTGCGGCTGTACTCGCCGGAGGACATCGAGCGCCTCCGACAGATCAAGGCCCTGGTTGAAGATCGGGGCATCAACCTGGCCGGGGTCGAGCTGGCGCTCGGGCTCGTGGAACGCGTTCAGGAAGTGAAGCATCTGGCAGACGCGGAGCCCGACGCCGGAAAGCTTCGGAGCCAGCTTCGCGCGATCGCCGACGAGATGCTGCGCTTACTGAGCGCCGACCCATCCGACGAGCGTCAACCCTCTCCCAGGCGCGAAACCTCGCGCCAATAGCGGTCGTCCGCCTGGGAGGATTCTGAATAATGAGCTATCTAAAATCCGACCTTCATTTTGCTCGGCCTGCAATCACCCGGTGGCGTGGGCACGAGGGGAGAAAGAATTCCAATGAATGACGACATGAAATCAAGCACCGAGTCGGGCGAGCACACGTTCGTGCTACCGGAGATCTTACCGATTCTCCCGCTCAAAGACACGGTTATCTATCCATT
>JBOGTX010000564.1:0-1653 GCA_050695695.1 Chloroflexota bacterium | reverse complement strand
GGCAGTGGCAGGGGAAAACGTACGGCCTGCCGATCTATTCCGACATCGAGGCGTTCTACTACAACACCGATCTGTACCAGAAGGCCGGATTCGATCCGACGAAGCCGCCGACGACCTGGCAGGAGCTGGCCGAGATGTCATCGAAGTTGGCGATCCGGCAGGGCGGACAACTGGTGCAGGAAGGATTCGCCGTTCCCCAGGACGCCGCCGAGGACCTCAGTAACATGTGGTATTGCCTCCTGCTCCAGGCGGGTGGCTCTTTCCTCACCGAGGATAGCAAGTCCGCGGCATTCAACGATGAGGCTGGCCAGCAGGCGCTCCAGTTCATGGTCGACCTGATCCACAAATACAAGGTGACCGAGGTCGGCTATGGCCAGGGGCTGAACGGCGCCGCGACGCCGTTCTACGCGGCCAAGTCCGCGTCGGAGTACCAGGATTCGACCGAGTTCTACTACTTTGGCAAGTATGCTCCAAAGCTGACCTACACCGTCGCGATGCTGCCGGCCGGTCCGAAAGGCCAGGCGGCCGCCTCGCAAGCGTTCGTGATGTTCATCCCGAAGGCGTCGAAGAACCAGGACAACGCCTGGAAGTTCATCGACTTCGCGATGAAGCCGGACCAGCAGATCGCCTTCAACAAGACAAGCAGCCACCTTCCCTGTGAGACCGACGCGCTCAAGAGCGATCCCTTCTTCAGCCAGAGCAAGAACCTGAAGCCGTTTTACGACGAGCTCGTCAACTTTTCTCAGCCGTTCCCGATCGCGCCGTCGTACCCGGACATCCTCGCCAACCTCCAGCAGGAGTTCCAGGCCGCGGTTCTCGGCAAGGAGGACGTCAAGACCGCGGTCAACAACGCGGCGACCTACGCGAACCAGCAGCTCGGGAAGTCCTGAGCCACGATGTCGACCGTCGAGGGGGCTTCGGCGCCCAGCCGGGTTCGCGCCGGCGCCGGGCGATCGCGCCACCCGATGCGCGCCGAGCAGCGGCGGACGGGGTTGCTTTTCGTGACCCCGGCGCTGCTGCTCTTCGGCATCTTTTCGGTCGCGCCGGTGCTCTACGCGTTTTACCTGGCCTTCACCGACTACCGCGTGCTGACCCCGCCACGCTGGATCGGCGTCGCCAATTTCGTCGCGATGGTCCACGATCCGGTGTTCTGGGACGCGCTGCGCAACACGACCTACTACGCGATCGGCTACGTGCCGGGGACGATGGTGCTCGGCCTGCTCGCGGCGGTATTGCTCAATCGGCCGCTGCGCGGCGTCTACGTCTATCGCGCCGCCGTCTACATCCCGGTCGTCACCTCGATCATCGCCGCCTCGGTCCTCTGGCTCTGGATCTACAATCCGCAAGTGGGGCTGCTGAACTCGGCGCTCTCGCTCGTCGGAGTACAAGGCTTGCCCTGGCTGTACAATACGACCTGGGCGATGCCGGCGATCACCTTCATGAACGTCTGGAAAGACCTTGGCTACGCCATGATCATCTACCTCGCCGCGCTCCAGGGGATTCCGGCCCACCTCTACGAAGCGGCGGCGGTGGATGGCGCGAATGGCCGGGATAGCTTCTTTCGGATCACCTTGCCCCTGCTCGGTACGGCGACCTTCTTCATCTTCGTGATCAGCTGCATCTCGAGCTTTCAGGTCTTCGGCGCCGTCTACG
>JBOGTX010000563.1:0-5592 GCA_050695695.1 Chloroflexota bacterium | reverse complement strand
GTTGCACTCAGGCCGATTGTGAGAACAATCGCAACCCCGAGTGGGCGCATCCCGAGCTGGGGGAGAAGGCCACCAGCCGCGTTGCCCGCCATCCAGGCCAGCCCCGAAGCAGCCAGAATGACAACGCTCGATGGGCGTCTCAGGCTCGGAAGATGCTCCAATACTCACTCCCCATCCGCCCCCTTGCCGTCTGCGATGCCACACCTTCATACTGCCCACTAGCCCTCTGGTGGTTGTCCAAAAAGGCTCTACATCGTCGGATTGCAGCAGGATTGCAGCAAAGCCGGTAGCGCGAGCACACAAAAACCGCGTAAGACTTCCAGGATTGGCGTCCTGACGCGGTTTACCTTGGCTGCCGGACTAGGATTCGAACCTAGGGTCTTCTGATCCAGAGTCAGACGTGTTACCGCTACACCATCCGGCATTGACCTCCATAATCCTACCCGGCATCAGGTCGATTGTCAAGGCAGCCGGTCTAGCAGGGGGCAACGAAGACCGCGATGACTGCCCCCGGGGGAAGGCTCGTTCAGGTTTTGTTCAGTCGCGGCGACGGTCTGTTCCCGCCTCGTTTATCCCGAGGGGAGTAGCGTTCTAGAGTACGCTCAAGTCCTTGTTCGCGCGAGGCTATCCGATGCAGGTGACTTTTCCTTATCCGAACATCGCGCCGGTCGACGTGCCCGACGCCAATCTCCTGGGCGTGTTCGCGCCCAGGTCGATGCCGCCGGCCCCGCCGGTCGAGCAACTCGTCGCCGACGCGCTCTCTCAGCCAATTGGAGCACCCCGATTGCGCGATCAGGTCGGCGCGCGCACCCGGGTGCTGGTTCTCGTCGACGACTTCACCCGCCCGACCCCCGCCGCGAAGATTTTGCCGGTCCTGATCGACGAGCTGAAGGCCGGCGGCGTCCCCTTGAACAATATCAGCTTCCTGACCGCCGATGGCACGCACGGCTGCATGACCCAGGCTCAGCTCGAGCACAAGCTCGGCGCCGACGTCTTGAATCACTTTCCGGTCTACTGCCACCAGTGGCGCGATCAGAAAGACATGCTCGATCTGGGAGCCACCGCCAGTGGCGTCCCGGTCGTGGTGAACCGACGCCTCACCGAAGCCGACCTGATCGTCTCGGTCGGACACATCGTTCCGCACCGCATCACGGGATACAGCGGCGGGGCGAAGATTATCATGCCCGGCGTCTGTGGCATGCCGCCTGACGCGGAGGACGTCCACTGGCTCGCCGCCCAATATCCCGCGCGCGACATCACCGGCGTGATCGATAACCCGATCCGAACGATCGTCAACGAGGCCGGCCGGATCGCCGGCCTGCGCTTTATCGTCAACGTGATTCAGGATAACCACGAGCAGGTGATCCGGGTCGTGGCGGGCGATCCCGACGCCGCGCACCACGATGGCTGCCCTCACTCGCGCGACGTGTACGGGGTCTCGATTCCCGAGCTGGCGCCGATCGTCCTCCTGGATTCGTTCCCAGCCGACGTCGACTATTGGCAGGCGGCCAAGGCAGCCTACGCTGCCGAGCTGGCGGTCCAACCGGGTGGCGTCGTGATCCTCGTCACGCCGTGCCCGCGAGGGGTCGCCCCCGAGCATCCGGAGCTCCTCCAGTTTGGAGTCCCCCCGCTCGGCCAGATCCGTCAGATGGTCGCCCAGGGCGTCTATCAGGACGTCGTCGCAGCCGGCATCGCCGCGCTCACCGCCTGGGTCGTCCGCGAACGCGCCCACGCGATCATGGTCAGCCCGGGCATCCCACCCGGCGAGCGCCGAACGATCGGCTTCGAGCCCGCCGCCACCGCGCAAGACGCGCTTGGCATGGCGCTCAAGCGCTGTGGCTCCCAGGCGAAAGTCCTGGTGCTCCAGCACGGCGGCGAAGTCCTGCCGATGCCACCCGGTTCCCCCGCCGCCTGACTTTTCTATCCCACGGGATTGACGTCTATGGCGCCGGGCGGTTCTGCTGAAAGACCTCGTAGAGCACGACGCTGGTCGCGACCGCCAGGTTGAGCGAGTCGACGGTCCCGACCATCGGGATCCGAACCAGTTGGTCGCAGACCGCTTGCTGCTCGTCGGCCAGGCCCAGCCGCTCGCTGCCCATCAAGAGCACGACCGGCGCGTGATAGGCGACCTCGCGATACTCCCGCGGCGCGCCGCCGGACGTACCGATCACCGGATAGCCGCGCTCCCGCTTCCAGCGCGCGAACTCGGCGAAGCTCGTCCGAGCGAATCGCTGGTCAAAGACTGCCCCCATGCTCGCCCGCACCGCCGCGGGGTGGTACGGATCGACGGTGTCGCCAAGCGCGATGATCCCGGCGCAGCCAACCGCTTCGCAGGTGCGCAAGATCGCGCCGAGATTACCCGGGTTCCCGACCGCGTCCAGCGCCACCCAGCCGAGCGTCCCGGTCAAATCGACGTCGGGGAGTGACTCGAATCGCGTTCGGACGACCGCGCCGATCCCTTGCAGGCTTTCCTTGAACGAGATGCTGCCGAACGCCGGTGGGCTCAGCTCGACCATCGGCACGCCGGCCCGTCGAAGCTCGGCCGCGATGCTCAAGCCATAGTCACCCGACAGCAAGTCCGGCGCGACCACACCGCGCTCGATCGTGAAGCCCGCGCGCAACGCCCGCGCCACGATCCGCGCGCCTTCGACGTAACAGGTACCGGTGCGCTCGCGTTCCTCCCGTCCCCGCAGTCGGCGAATCTGGCGAATCGTGGCGTCGAGCTCGCTCGACGCGGCGTCCAGGGGCGACCGAGCGCGCGGCCCCGGCCGCCCTTGATTCGGCGCGAGGCGGCCCGGGTGGATTGGATTCGGCTTCGACGTGTTTCTCCTTGGCATGACGCCCTCCTCATCCTCGATTGGAGTGTACCGCAGAATTTCACCCACCGACTGAAGCAAGCCAGTCGACCCCTCGCCGGCAAAGCTGGCACGGCAATTGCACGTGCGCTTGTTCGGTCAAGCGCTATCCACGCGATTCCTCGTTGGGCCCACGCTCCTTCCCCTGGGCCCTCGGGACGCCGGAACCGATGGACAAAACCGAGCATCGCCTCCTGACGCGTCTGGGCCGGTTGATCGTCGCCCTCGCGCTCGCGGGCATTGTCGCGCCGATTGGCTCGCCGGCGGCGAGTCATGGTCCGACCGACCCCACCGTCCGGCCAGCCGCCGCCGCCCGCGAATCCGGATGGTCTCCTCGCGGCGGCTATTCGCCCGGACAGATTCGCCACGCCTACGGCGTGGATCGCCTGAGCGGGGACGGCGCCGGTGAGCTGATCGGCATCGTCACCGCCGACGATAGTCCGGCGATTCCGGGCAATGTCCAGACCTTCATCGAGTCCTACCACCTGCCCCGGCTGAACGGCCTGCCCGGTACGCCCGCCTGCACCGTCCGCGACGGCCCCCATCCTTGCTTCCAGCGGATCGACAGTCAGGGTCCCCCGGCGTACGATGAGCGCTGGGTCACCGAGACCTGCCTCAACCTCGACTGGGCGCACGTCATCGCCCCCGGCGCCGACCTCCTGGTGGTCGAGTCTCCGCGCGACGACGCGTTCGACATGCTCGGCGCGGTGGACCTTGCCGTTCGGCGTGGGGCCAGGGTGGTCGCGATGAGCTGGGGAGCCCAGGAGTTCTCGGCTGAGACGCTCTACGACGACCACTTCCAGCGCGCCGGCGTCGCCTTCGTGGCGGCGACCGGCGACCTGGGCATCGTCAATTGGCCGGCCGCGTCGCCGTACGTGATCTCGGTCGGGGGATCGACCCTGCGGCTCGACCGCGGCGGAAACGTCATGTCGGATCGCCCCTGGATCGGGGCGGTCCGCGGCTACAGCGCGTACGAGCCAGAACCGTCCTATCAGGTCAACGCGGAGATTCCAGATCCCGAAAGGATGCGGGCGGTGCCGGACGTGGCCTACTCCGCGAACCCCGAGGCCGGATTTCCGGTCTACAACCCCGCGTCGTCGTTTGCCGAGGCGGGCTGGCTGGAGCTGGGAGGCACCAGCGTCGGCGTGCCCCAGTGGGCCGGTCTGATCGCGCTAGCCGACCAGGGCCGTCCGGGCCACCCGCTGACCACCGCCCAGCTCGACACCTCCCCGATCTATGGCGCGGCGAGCGGACCGCTCCACTGGACGAACTTCCGCCCGGTCGGCGCCGACCGCGCCACCTTCGATCTCGCCACCGGCCTCGGCGCTCCAAGGGCCAATCAACTGGTACCGGCGCTCGCCCGACTCAGGTAGGCCGGCTCTCTGGCAGGACGCCGGCCATTCGCCCGGAAGATCGGTCCAGCGCTCGCCGGAGCTCGGCCGTGGCGGCGCCCGGGTCTGGCGCGCCGAGAATCGCCGAGATCACCGCGACGCCGGCCGCGCCGGTCCGCGGCACGTCGTCGACGTTCGATCGGTCGATCCCACCGATGGCGATGACCGGAGCACCAACCGCGACGGCGACCTCGGTCAGCGCGCCCAGACCACGCGGCGGCTCGCCCGGATGGGAAGCCGTCGGATAGACGTGTCCGAAGGTGAGCCAGTCGGCGCCGGCCGCGACGGCGCGGCGCGCCGCGTCCAGGTCGTGGACCGAGGCGCCAATCTGGAGCGCCGGGCGGCCCGAGCCCGGATGGTCCAGCTCACGGGCCACGGCGATCGGCAGGCTGCGCGCGCTCAGCTGAACCGCGTCCACGCCGGCGGCGAGCGCCACGTCCAGCCGATCGTTCACCGCGACCCGCACCCCGAGCGGACGGCAGATCCCCACCACCGCCCGAGCGAGCTCGTACAGGTCGCGCGCCGCGGCCTGGTGATCGCGCACCTGAACCCAGTCCACGCCATTCTCGGCCGCGGACCGAATGATGGCGAGCAGGGCGCCCGTTGTCTCACGGAGCGTCAGGCCCACGACGAGATGAAGCTGAGGGTGCGACCCGGCCGCCATCGCTAGAGCTCCTGACTTCCCGGTTCGCCGCGGAATCGCTCCGGGCCGAACGGCGCGAGCTCGGGCGCCAGGACGCCGGTTTGGATGAAATCGGCGACCCAGCGACCGGTCAATGGGCCAAGCAGAACGCCGTTGCGGAAATGGGCGGTGGCCAGGATCAGGTTGCCCTGATTCGGCGCCCGGCCGACGATCGGGTAGCGGTCCGGCGCGGCCGGTCGCAGACCGGCCCAGCTGCCCTCGAAAGTGAACTGACCGGCCAGTGGCAGAAACTTCAGCGCGGCCTCGGTCAGGCGGCCCACCCCGGCCAGGGTCGGGCGTCGATCGTAATTGCCGTCTTCCTCGGTCGCGCCGAGAATCACCTGGCCATCAACCTTCGGCACGAGATAACATTCACCCGACCAGATGACCTGCCGGGGGACCCGATTCAAGGCGCGCAGGGTGATGATCTGGCCCTTGACCGGTCCGATCGGTAAGCGCAAGCCGGCGCTTCGTGCCAGATCGCCGCTCCAGACTCCCGCCGCCAGGACGATCGTCTCGGCGCGCAAGACGCCGGCCGGCGTCCGAACGCCGACGACGCGGTCGCCGGCCAGCTCGAAGGCGGTGGCCCAGGTCCCTTCCGCGAACCGGGCCCCGCGCTTCACGCTGGCCGCGGCGAGCGCCTGGACCAGGCGCGGGCTGCGCA
>JBOGTX010000562.1:0-3889 GCA_050695695.1 Chloroflexota bacterium | reverse complement strand
CGGAAAGATTACTCACGAAATGAGTGCATGGATCGGCCAGCCCCGCTATAATGGTACTGGCGGGCGCGGGCCTGCCCTGAGGATGGAAAGATGCGGGCGGTAACTGACACGGGCGTGGGCCACCCCTTGATCGACTCTTATGGCCGGACGATTCAGGACCTTCGAATCTCGGTCACCGACCGGTGCAATTTCCGGTGTCAGTACTGCATGCCGGCCGAGGGCCTGCCCTGGCTCCCCTCGGAAAAGGTGCTCTCCGACGACGAGATCGTCCGGCTGGCCCGCATCTTCGTCCGAAACGGCATCACCGAGATTCGCCTGACCGGCGGCGAGCCGAC
Source organism: Chloroflexota bacterium (assembly GCA_050695695.1). Taxonomy (GTDB): domain Bacteria; phylum Chloroflexota; class UBA6077; order FW602-bin22; family CADDYW01; genus JAJPKB01. Next base: position 3,554 of record JBOGTX010000562.1, on the reverse strand, counting down.
CGTCCGGCCAAGCCTCCCGAACATCGTACGACAGGTGAGCGCCCTGCGTGATGAGGGCCTCGAAAGTCTGAGCATCACAACCAACGGCGTGTTGCTCGACAAGCTGGCGGGAAAGCTCGCGGAGGCGGGGCTGACGCGCATCAACGTCAGCCTGGACACCCTGGTCCGGGAGAAGTTTCACCGGATCACCCGGCGTGACTGCCTGGAACGCGTGCTGAAGGGACTGGAAGCCCTCGAGCACTACCCAACGATCCGGCCAATCAAGGTCAACGTCGTCGCGATCAAGGACTTCACCGAGGAAGAGATTCTCGCCTTTGCCGGTTTTGCCCGCTCGAAGCCCTACGTGATCCGATTTATCGAGTTCATGCCGCTCGACGCGGATGGCAGCTGGCGGCGGGAGCAGGTGCTGACCGGGCGCGAGATCTTCGAGGTGATGAATCGGTGGCTGCCGCTCGTCCCGATCGAGACCAGGGCAAGCTCGACGTCGCGGCGGTACCGCTTCGCCGATGGCCTGGGCGAGATCGGATTCATCAATCCGGTGAGCGAGCCTTTCTGCTCGACCTGCAACCGAGTGCGCTTGACCGCCGACGGGCAGATTCGCACCTGCCTCTTCTCGATCGACGAGTGGGATCTCGCCGGGCCCATGCGGGCCGGGGCATCGGACGACGAGCTGAGCGAGATCATGCACCGGGCGGTCTCGCACAAAGAGCTGAAGCACAAGATCAACGAGGGCCCCGCCTTCCAGCGTGCCTCGCGCAGCATGTCCCAGATCGGCGGTTAGGGGCGCTTCTGGCGGCCGGCCAGGCCGCCGAAGAACCAGCTCGAAAACTGGTCGCGCGCGCGGGGCAGGTCGACCGGAGCATCCTCGGGTTTCGGGCCGGCGCCGGGGCGCCAGGCGGCCCGCCGGTCACGCGCCGCCGCGAGGGCTTTCCGGAGCTCCGCGGGGTCGTCGTCGAGCAAACGGCCAAGGTCTGCCAACTGGTTTTGCAGCGCCAGGATCCAGCCGGCGAGAACCTCCCGGTTCGAGACGAACTGAGTCAGCAGCTCGTCGGAATCCTCCTGGCTGGCCTCGGTCGCCGCGCTGAATACGCGCCCGGCCAGTCGTTGCCCGTCCCGCCAGGATGAGCTGCCGGCCGCGACCGCCATCAAGCCAGACGCGAGGAAGGACGGTAGTTGACTGACCATCGCCACGTAGCTGTCGTGCTCGGTCGGATCGAGGAACAGCGGGTCGGCGCCGAGCGCGTTGACGAATCGAATCACCTGATCGACAGCCGGAGACGACGCGGTCGGCGAGGCGATCACGCAGTAGGTGCGCCCTTGAAACAGCGTCGCCGCTGGCTTGCGATCCCCGTCCAGACCGACGATCGGATCGCCACCAACGTAATGGACGCGCTCGCCCCAGGCGGCTTCGGCCCAGGCCAGGGTTGGCGCCTTCAGATTCGCGGTATCGGTGACGATGCACTCCGGCTCCAGGAATTCGGCCATCTGGGAGAACAGCCTCTCCATCGCGTTGAGCGGCGTCGCGACGACCACCAGACTCGCTTTTTCGAGCGCGGACGGGAGATTCCACTCGGCCCGGTCCAGCGCGCCCAGCTTTTTCGCGTCCAACGCTCGACCATACTCGCGGTCGTGCCCGACGATCTCGAAGTCGCCTTTGCGCGCTTTGAGAGCGAGTCCAATCGACGTTCCGACCAGCCCGGTGCCGACAATGGCGATCCTACTCATGCCCCAGCCTCCCGGAGCCCACGGCTCCGCCGCTACATCTCACCGTCGTATCGGTACAGCAGAAACGAGAGCTGATCGTTTGGAGCCTCGTGGCGCTCGATGAGCTGGATGACCCGCGGATTGCTGCCGGCGCGCTCGGCGGCCAGGGCGCCGAGCCCCGCGTGGTGGGCGGCAAAGTAAAACGGTCGCACCAGCGTCGGCCGCTCGCGCTGGCCCAGCCAGCGCGCCAGCTTCGGGTTCACCAGCCGACAGAGCGCGTAGATCACCCGATACGGCACCGGCAACGGCCCGACCGACTTGCCGACGTCGTGCAAAAGCGCCGCCCGCAGCAAATCGGGATCCGCGTGTCCGTCGCACCGCAACCGACGGCACAGGTCCAAACTGTGGCGCTGATCGGCGATCCCCATGGTCAAGAAAAGCGCTCGCTCGGCCGGGCCAAGGTAGCGATCGAGCACGCCCAGCTCGCCGGGATCGACCCGCGCCCCGACCGCGCCAAAGAAGCGACCGACGAGGTGCCCCAGCCGGTGGTACGGCTTCACATCGTCCCAACGATCGCGTGCAGGATGGGATTGCCGAAGACGGTCAGGATCGACTCCAGAACTCCGGGCGCCATGAAGACGATCAAAATCAAGACACCCGGTCCCCACGGCTCCAGCCGGGCGAGCTTATAGGCTGGCGCGGTTGGCAGCAGGCCGAGGAGAACCCGGTAGCCGTCGAGCGGCGGGATCGGAATCATGTTGAAGACCGCGAGGATGACGTTCACGAAGATGAACGTCCCGACAAACTGGTTGAGCGGACCCGGCAGGCCGCCGACGCGCAGGATCTGGGCGCCAATCACCGCCTGGAGAATGTTCGACACCGGCCCGGCCAGCGCCACCAGCGCCATCCCAACCAGCGGCCCGTTCGGCATGTTCTTGAGCGGCCCGCGGCGAAGGTTGTTGGGGTTGACCGGGCACGGCTTCCCCCAGCCGATGCCGTAGCCCAGGAAGCTGGACGCGATCAGGGCGATCGTGCCCGCGGGATCCAGGTGTCGGATCGGATTCAGGGTCAATCGCCCCATCTGGCGGGCGGTGCTATCCCCAAGCTGATCGGCCGCGAAGGCATGACTTGCCTCGTGGATGCTCAGGCTGAGAATCAGCGAAACCGCCAGGATGACGATGCTTATCGGGTCGCTGATATGCACGAAAGCTCGCTCGGCAGGCTAGATTTCCACAATGCCATTATACTACGACGCCCCGTCGACCGTGCGATTTATCCCTGGAGCAGTGCGTCGACGAACGCTCGCGGATTGAATGGCTCCAGGTCTTCGATCTTCTCGCCGGTGCCCAGGAAATAGATTGGAACCTTCAGCTCGCGGACGATCGGAAAGACCGCTCCGCCCTTGGCGGTGCCGTCGATTTTCGCCAGGATCAGGCCGGTCACGCCGGCCGCCTTCTGGAACTCGCGGGCCTGCACCAGCGCGTTCTGACCGGTCGTCGCGTCCAGGACGAGCAGCGTCTCCTGAGGCGCGCCGGCATCCTGTTTGCCAAGCACCCGGTGGATCTTCCGCAGCTCTTCCATCAAGTTGAACTTCGTGTGCAAGCGTCCGGCCGTGTCCACGATCAGCACGTCGGCATTCCGGGCCTTTGCCGCCTGCCAGGCGTCGTAGACCACCGCGCCCGGGTCGGAGCCGGGCTGGTGGCTGATCACCGGGACCCCGGCGCGCTCGCCCCAGATCTTAAACTGATCGATCGCCGCGGCGCGGAAGGTATACGCCGCCGCGAGCAGACAATCGCGACCCCGATCTTCCAGGTACTTCGCGAGCTTGGCGATGTTGGTCGTCTTGCCCA
>JBOGTX010000561.1:0-2872 GCA_050695695.1 Chloroflexota bacterium | reverse complement strand
GTCACGATCAGGCTGGGGGTCGAAAACAGCGAGCTCAGGATCGAGGCAAGCAACGTGGTGAGCAGAATCAGGCCAAACAGACGCCACCACGAAGAACGGACCAGAACACGGCTTCGCCCCATGGCCTGGCGAACGCCGTTGCCCTCGAGCACCAGGACGGGATAAGCCATTCCCCAGCCCACCGAGAAGAAGACCGCGAAGGGAATCCCCACGATCGTCACGGACATGAGGAAAACTGCCATTCCATAAAGAAGCGACAATCGATAGAGCGGCCAGAGTCGGCGACACGCGCGCGCGTAGCACTCGCGAACGCCAATCGTTTCGCCCAGGTACGCCGCGGATACCGCGTGCATCGTCGCTCCCAGGACGATGACTTCACCGATCAGAACGAGCGCCACGTAAACCGCGGTTGCGCCGGGAAAAAGCGGGGTGCTGCTCAACCGACCGGTCGATCGAGGAACCAGGGCGAGCTGAACCACCGCCAATGGCACGAAGAACACTGCCTGGCTGGCCGCTAGAAGGAAAAAATGGCGTCGATACAGGTGAAAGGTCTCGTCCAGCAGGTCGCCGATGCCCATTTGGCGCGGGTGTAACGTCGTTCGCGACACGCCTGCTCCTCGCCGGTCGCCTGCACCAGCCCATCCGTCGTTCGGTCGGCCTTCCCGTGCGGTCAATGTACGATCGCGGTCATGTCCCGTCAATAGTCCGTTGCTCCCTCACCCATTTTTCCTTGCGGTTCAACGCGTTGGCGACTACGATTACCTTGACCCCTGGCTAAGGAGATGTGTTGAACGTGATCGATTCCGACCGTGACGATCCTCAGGTCCGGGCCTCGATGGAGCTGCATCGACGCCGGATCTCCGAGGAACAGCTTCGGAAATTCGAGGGATACGCCGCCGAGATGTTCGGCGCGTTCGGGATGGATTTGAACACGCCCGCGACGAAAGAGACGCCGCGACGCTTCGTGCGCGCGCTCTACGATGTGACCGAGGGCTATGACGGCGACCCGAAGCTCTTGACAGTGTTCGAAACCGAGTGTCGCGGCGGCCCGGATTGTCGCCTCAGTCAAATCATGGAAGGTCCGATCCAGTTCTTCGCGCTGTGCGAGCATCACGCGTTTCCGTTCCACGGCCGTGCCTACGTCGGCTACATCGCGCACGAGCACATCATCGGCATCTCCAAGCTGACGCGTCTCGTCCGCCTTTTCGCGAAGCGGTTCACCGTCCAGGAGCGGGTTGGACGGCAAATCGCCGACACCCTCGACGCGATGCTCGAGCCGCACGGCGTTGCCGTGTACCTGGAAGCCGCCCACCTTTGCACGCAGATGCGCGGCGTCCGCGAGACCGAGCCGCTCACTCGCACGACGTTTTGGCGCGGCGAATACGACTCGAATCCGGCGCTGCGGACCGAGTTTCTGAGTCTTTGCGAGCGACGCGAGTGATCGACCTGACGCCACTCGAATCGCTCTACGACGTGACCACCGGGCTGGCGGTGGACCTGCCGGCCGACCTGGCGCGCCTCTACGGTGAGCTTCGAGTTCCGACGGGCCACGGCGATCGACCAGGCGTCATCGCCAACTTCGTCTCCACACTCGACGGCGTCGTCTCTCTGAAGCTGCCCGGCCATTCGGGCGGCAGTGAGATCAGCGGATTCAACCGGCACGACCGGATGGTGATGGGAATCTTGCGCGCGGTGTCCGACGCGGTCGTCGTCGGAGCGGGAACGTTGCGCGCGGTGCCCCGTCACCGCTGGACGCCGGGGTACGTCTTCCCGGCCCTCGAAGAATCCTATCGCCAGTTGCGTCGTGCGACGGGAAGGTCCGGCGAGCCGCTCAACGTGATCGTCACGGCCGGCGGCGAGCTCGATCTCACCCTCCCGGTGTTTCAGTCCGAGGCGATTGCGACGTTGATCGTGACGACCGACCGTGGCTCAGCCCGACTTCTCGAGGGCCCGATTCCGCCGACGGTCACCGTGAGGTCCGTCTCAGATAGCCGCTCGGTCAGCCCCGGTGACGTGCTCAGAACGATCGCCGCGGCTCGCCCCGGCAATCTCGTCCTGGTCGAAGGTGGACCGAGGCTACTCGGTGACTTCCTCGCCGAAAGCTGCCTTGACGAGTTATTCCTGACCCTTGCTCCCCAGATCGCCGGCCGGGCTGGCGAGGGGCGGCCGGGCCTGGTCGACGGGCGAACCTTCGCGCCGGGACATCCACTCTGGGGGCGGCTGGTCAGCCTGAAGCGGGCGAACGACCATTTATTCCTGCGTTATGCCATGCCAGTTTAGCGGGGCGTCCACCCTTGCATTCGGCGGTTGCACCGCTAAGCGATCTAGCATGCTGTTATCAGTATGCTTGACGACCGGGTCGGGCGCGTGCTAGAATCAACTCTCACTGGCTCTCATTGCCGAGTGGTGTAACGGTAACACAGCAGACTTTGGATCTGTTGTTCCAGGTTCGAATCCTGGCTCGGCAGCCGCTCGGGCCGTTCATTTTCTGGTCCGATCTTCAGGGTGGTGAGGTCGATGGCGTTCTCACTCCTCAAGCGGTCCCTCGCCCATGTCTGACTCCCCGGAAGACGCGCGGCACCTCGAAGCGCGCATCGCGCGACTGGAGGCCGAGCTTGCCGAGCGCGAGGGTCGGATCTCAATCCTGGAACAGTACTGGGAGCAGTGGCTGCGGCTGATCTCGCACGACCTCCGCGGGCCCCTGACCCTGATGCTTGGCTATTCTCAATCGATGCTGCAAAGCCTGCCGGACGGGCCGGGCCGGGAGCATGAGCGGCACGACCTGGGCGCCGCGGTCTCCGCCGCGCATCGCCTTGACAAGATGATCGGTCAGGTCGTCGACGCGGCACGCCTGGAAACCCACCTCCTGACC
>JBOGTX010000560.1:0-10271 GCA_050695695.1 Chloroflexota bacterium | reverse complement strand
GGCCAATCGTGAGCAGCAGCTTGTCGCGCGGCTCGCTCGGCACGAAGACGAACTTCTGGTGACCTTCGACGAGCTCGCGAATGATCCTGGTCGACTCGACCATCAGCTCGAGCATGCCCGAGCCGGTGATCAGCTCGTAGGGCGCCGGATTGCCGTGGCCCATGCGCCAGGTCGCGTTCGAGCGGCGCAAGAGGATCGCCCGCTCGGCGTAGGCCATGATTCCGCGCTGGGCCAGCTCGGAGAGGCGGTCGCGCCGGCCGGGCGGACCACCGTCATGCGATTGGTCCCGTCGCTCGAGGAGATCGATCAGCTCGTTCACCGGGTCGCCGCCGGAGAGCCGCAGGTCGCGGTGGTAAAGTCGCTGGCTCCAGGTGCCCTGGTTTCCCTGGTAGGAGACGAGCGAGACGCCGACCTGGAAGACGCTGAGCGGGAGCGTATCGTACGCCTGGATCGTGCCATCGCAGGCTTCGACGCCGCCATTGAACAGCAGTCCGCGGTGAACGCGCTCGACGTCGGCGGGCTCGGCTTTGTACCAGCCGGCGCCTTTGGGCGCGCCCGGACGCCGCGTCAGCCTCGGGAAGACGCGCCGGCGAATCGTCGTCAAGGCGTCGTCTTCCTGGGCGACGGCGGCGCGCACCTCGTCGGCAAGCCGATCGTAGAGCGCGCTGAGATCCTCGCCGGGCCGCCAGGTCTCGAGATCGAGGGTGCGGCGTAAGCTCTCGCAGAAGCTCTCCGCGTACTCCGCCGCCGATACCTCGGGGAGCGCGCCTTGATCCGCCCCGATCGGGGGCAGCGCGTCCGATTCGCCGTCACGCTCGCTCATCCGGTTCCTCCCTTCCGAGTCTCTTTCCCCACCAGCCTCGAAAAGTTCGACAGGTTTTCAATCCCGGCCGAGGCGGTGGAGGAGCGGCGAGACCGGGCGCGGCTCCGGAGCGAGCCTGGCCGCGTAGCCCGCGGCCGGGGCCGGTGGCAGCCCGAAGCTCTCGATCAGGCGACGTCGCACCGCGGCCCGACGCTCGTCCGCCGGCGTGGGCAGGGTGGCGGCGAGAACGGCCTCCGGTGGGGCAAGTAGCTCGCAGGCAAGCCAGTCGGCGTCGCGTTCGGCGGCCTCGACGGACGCGGTCGCGAATCCGCCGTTGGCCCCGCGATCCATCAAGTGCACGTAGTAACCAAGGCGAACCCGGGCGAGCAGCGCGTCGATCCGTTCCCCGGGCCGGGCCGGTCGCGCGCCGTCGAGAACCTCCAGCGCGGCCGGCCCCAGCCGCGCGATCACCGCCTGGCGTGGCTGCCAGTAGTCTCGCAGGAAGTGACCGAGCTCGTGGGCGAGCGAGAACCGTTGCTCGTCGGCGGGGTCGCTGCCTTCGACGAAGATGAACCCCTGCCCGGAGCGCGCGACGAGGCAAGCCCGAACCGCGCGGTCGGCCACCGTCGGGGCGCCACGAATGCCCTGGCGCCGCAGCCAGTCGTCGATCGCCCGCACCCGCAGCCTTGGCAAGAGGACCACGGTCAGCGGGAGCGCGTTGGCGATCGGAACGCGCAGGTCCCGAGGAAATGGCTCCGGCTGGCCGGCATCGCTCCAGAAAGTCTCGGCGGTCTCCGACACACAGAGCGGCGAGCTCACCGCCGCCCCCGGTCGTCGGTTGCCTCATCGGTCGGCGGTGCCTCGCTCTGGTCCCGCGCCGCCATCAGCAGGCCAGGCGCGTCGGCGTCGATTCCGCGCAGCCGGGCCAGGGCATCGGCGCGCCGGACGACCGTGGCGAGGGCGTCGGCGTTCGCGCCGAAGCGTCGGGCGATTCGATCGACGTCCTGGCGAAACCACGGCGGGTTCGGCCGGGGGCGGCGGCAGAGCGCCAGCCGCGCCAGCGACTCGACCGGGCAGGCGAGCGCGGCCGCCAGTCCGCGGCCGTCGAGGCCCTCGCTCAGCGCGTACTGCTTGAGCGCCGACGCGAGGAACGCGGGATCGTCCTCGACCCGCCGGGCCAATCGCGCCAGCGGGCTAGCCACCGGCCGACCACGAGCGCTGAAAGCGCTTCTTGAGCCGATCTTTCACTCGTTTCACCTCCCGCCGTCGCGCCTCGACCGGCCAGTCCGCGATCCCGAGCGCGCGGGCGAACACGTCGGTCCGGCGCTCGCCGTCGCCCAGGAGGCCCCAAACCCGATCTTCCTCCGGAGAAAGCCCCTGACGGATCGCTCGCTGCGACTCCCGCGCCATGGCGTCGTCCTCTCGGCGCTCGGCGATGATCGCCGGATCCGCGCCCTCGTCCCACAAATACTTCCCGAGCGGGGGCGAAAGCTCGACAGCCTCCAGGTCGACCCGGCGCTGCTGGTGACGGGCTTCGGAGCGCAGGAGGTTCTTCAGATCGCCCGTCGCCGACATCCTCAAGTACGCGTCGAGGGTCTGACGCTCGGGCCGATAGGCCAGCGGGTTTTTGATGAGGGAGAAAATCGCCTCCCCGGCGGCGGTCTCCCGGATCGCGGTGTCGACCCGCGGGTAGCGCCGTCCGAGCGAGGTGATCAGTGGCCCGAGGTAGGCCTCGGCGAAGTCGGCGCTCGCGGTCGGGTCGTCGCCGGCGACCAGGTGCTCCCAGAGCGTGCGGCCCAGGTCCACGGGCGGAAGGGCGACGGACGCCACGGTCATTGGGCCAGCCTCGATCAGCGACCGCGAGGGCTCACATCAGGGGTGCGCGCCCGGTTCTTCGCTGGCTCTGAGCCTAGGCATTTCCCGCTCGGCTGTCAATCCCCATTCCGCGCTGTGTGACTGCTCAGGGAAAATGTCCGCTTTAGCTGCTCAGCGATTCTGTCCGCATACTTGGGGGTATGAGGACACTACACTTGAGTGCAAAAGAACAGCGGAAAGCAGAAGTGCTGGCACGGTTGGATGCGGGAGGTCTGAGCGTGGCGGAGGCGGCAGAGCTGCTGAGGATGAGCGCCCGGCAGGTCCGGCGCTTGCGGGCTCGCTTTACCCAGGAGGGTCTCGGGGCCGCCGTGCATCGCAACCAGGGGCGTTGCCCGGTGAACCGGACCGACCCCCACCTTGTCGAACAGATCCGCGCCTTGGCGAGCCGGGAGGGCAAATACCACGACGCCAACGTCTGCCACCTCCGGGATCTGCTCGCCGACCACGAGCAGATCGTGATCGGACGTTCCACCCTGGACCGCCTGCTCAAGCAGGCCGGGCTGCGGGCGAGCAAGCGAGACCAGCCGGCGGTCAAGCGGCGGCGACGCGAGCGCAAGAGTGCCGCGGGGATGCTGGTCCAGATCGACGGGAGCGCACACGATTGGCTGGAAGGGCGGGGACCTCGGATGACCTTGCTGGGGGCGATCGACGATGCCACGAGTCAGGTTCTCTACCTGCATTTCCAGCCGACCGAAGACCAGGCCGGCTACCTGCGGTTGGTCCGGACAATCGCCCAGGAGTACGGCCTGCCGTTGGCCTATTACCACGACCGCCACACCATCCTGCGGTCGCCCAAGGAGCCGACCCTCGACGACGAATTGGCCGGGACGGCCCCGATGAGCCAGGTGCAACGGGTGCTTGCCGAGCTGGGGATCGCCTCCATCGCAGCGCGCTCGCCGCAGGCAAAAGGGCGGATCGAGCGCCTCTGGGGCACCTTACAGGATCGGCTGATCAAGGAGTTGCGCCTGGCAAATGTCGCCACCCTCACCGACGCGAACGCCTTCCTGACGGATTTCCGGGGGCGCTACAACGCCCGGTTCTCCCAGGATCCGGCCGATCCCCAGGCCGCCTGGACGCCCTTGCCCCCGGACTGCGATCTGGCCGACGCGTTCGCCGTCCACGAGAGCCGTCAGGTGGGCGCGGACCATTGTCTGCGCTGGCAGGGCCAGCTCTTCCAGATCGCCACGACCGCCGACACCCCGAACCTCGCGGGCAAGCGCGTCAGCGTCCACGTGGTGCCCGAGGGAGACATCTTCGTGTATGATGGCCGCCGACGCCTGGCCTATCACCGGGTCGACCATCCGCCAAGGGGGCAGGCGACGTCGCCTGCCCCCTTGGCGGTCCGGCCTCCGAACCCACCGGACCCGCGCGCGGCGGCGCGCAAGCGCGCCTGGCTCTACGGCGATCAGACGACGCGCCCGACGCTTCGGAAACCAGGCGACGAGGCGCTCGCTCATGGACAGAATCGCTGAGCAATCCGCGGTCAGAATCGCTGAGCAACAACACAGCCGATCGCGCTATCAAGCGAGCAAGCGCCGTGAGGCCACGATCAGCCGATTGGCCAGTAAATCTCGGTCACCAACCTGGCCGGGTCCGGCTCGCCACCAGGCGGCATCGGATAGACCTCCCAGTTGGGCCGGACCGCGCGGTACCCTCGGTCGCGGATCCACCGCACCACCGCGTCGTGCGCGGCGCCCAGCTCGTGGTACGGCCCGACGTGGCGGGTCGTCGCGACTCGCCCGCCGGGAAGCGCGCCGGGCTGAACCTCGTCGTCGCCGTCGAACGTCGCGTCGACCGGCACCGCGCCCTCGAGCCGGGCTCGGTCTGCCGAGAACTCGTGGTAGAGCGCGATTGGCGGTCCGGCCGGAGCGATCCTTCGCGCGGCGAGGAATTGGTACACCCGAGGCAGCAAGACCCGGGTCAGCGTGTCGCCGACCGCGCTCGCCGGACAGCTGCCCCCGGCGCGGGCGACGAATCGCGGTTGAATCTCGCGAAGCTCGACCTGATACTCCACGCGCTGCTCCTTACTCGCCGCCCGGGCGCTCGATCACCCGGCGGCCGGCTCGCCCCAGGTCCACACCTCGGCCAGATCGATCTCCAGATCCAGGAATGGCGGCGCGGTAACGACCTGGCTCTCTCGGCCAATCGTGGCGCGACGATAGACCCCGCCTTCGAGCGTCTCCGCTAGGAATTCCTGACGATTCGGATCGAGTCGCCAGTAGCTCGGGACGCCGAACCGGGCGTAGATCTGCCGCTTGATGCCACGATCGACTTGAGCGGTCGAAGGGGAGAGCACTTCGATCACCAGGTCCGACACGCCCCGGACGTAGCCCGGTTGAACGATCGCCTGGCGCGCGTTCGAGACGAAAAGGAGGTCCGGCTCGACCACGGTGGTCTCGCTCAGCAGAACGTCGCAGGGCGCGGCGAACATCCGGCCCAGGCGATGGCGACGGACGTGGTTGCCAAGAATGAGGCCGAGGTTGAAAACGGCGGTCTGGTGCGACGTGTTCGGGGCAGCGGTCACCTGGAACTCTCCATCGAAGAGCTCGTGCCGGTTCCGGTCGTTGGGAAGGTCGACCAGGTCGTCGTAGGTCAGGATCACGCGCTCGGGCTCCGATGCCATCGCCACCCCCCGCGCTCGTCTGGGCGATTCGTCTCGAGGAGGCTTACCGCTGATTGATCGATTATACCATCCGTCCGCCACCCCGTCGGCCATGCTACTATGTATCCCGCGATCACACTGGAGGTAGGCGCGGATGACCGGACCAACCAGGCGGCTGCTGGCGCTCTCGGACCTCAGCTCGATCCAGGGCGTCTCCGACCCTCGGATCTCGCCCGACGGTCGTCGGGTCGCCTTCGTCGTGGAAACCATCGAGGTCGAGACAAACCAGATCCGCGAGCGAATCTGGCTGGTCGAGGTCGACGGATCCGCCGGGCCGCTCCCGCTCACCACCGGCGACGATCGCGAGACCGAGCCGCGCTGGTCGCCCGACGGTCAGATCCTCGCCTATGTGTCGAATCATGGGGGAACCCGTCAGGTCTGGCGGCGCGCGCTCGACGGCGGCGAGCCGCGCCAGATGACCAATCACCCAATTGGCGCCCACGAGCCGGTGTGGTCGCCCAACGGTCGCCAGTTGGCCTTCGTCGCGGCCGGGCCAGATCGCCGCGGAGACCCGTTGGTCGTTCCAGAAAAGGACGACCGCAAGCGACTGGTCCGGGTTCGCCAGCACCGGCACAAGCTGGACGGGGTTGGCTTCTTCGGGCCGCTGCGCGGTCACGTCTGGACCGTCTCGCTCGACGACGGGGCCACCCGGCAGGTCACCGACGGCCCCAGCGAGGATCTGTCGCCAACCTGGTCTCCGGATGGGACTCGGATCGCCTTCGTTTCTGACCGCTCGCCCGACCGCGACTGGCACTTCGGCGGTGGCGCGCTGCACGTCGTCGAGCTGGCGACCGACACCTTTCGTCGCCTCACCTCCGAAGACGGTCGCGCTGCTCACCCGAGCTGGTCTCCGGACGGGGCGTGGCTGGTCTACGCCGGCGGCACCCAGTCCGACGACGCCTCGCCGAGCCATACTCACCTCTGGGTCGTCGACGCCAAAGGCGAAGACCCGCGCTGCCTAACCGACGACCAGGACCGAAGCGTCGGCCTGCGACCCGGCGGCTACCTCACCACATCGTCGCCGGTCTGGACGCCGGATGGCGCTTCGATCGTCTATCTCGCCGTCGATGGGCCCTCCACCCAGCTCGCGTGCTTCAGCGACCACGAGCGCGTGTCGCTCACTACCGGCCGGCGGGTGGTCCAATCGTTCTCGCTCGACCGCTCTGGCGATCGCGCCGCCGTCCTGATCGCCGATCCGGTCACCCCCGCCGAGATCTGGCTCTGGGAGAACGATGGAGAGGGGCGGGGGGTGAGGCCACGTCCTCTCTCCAACCAGAATGCGCCATTGCTCTCCGGTCTCGATCTCGCTGCCCCCGAGGATCTTCAGATCACCCGCCCCGAGGGCACGCGCCTCGAGGGATGGCTCCTCCGACCACCGAGTGCCACTTCCACGGCGAAGCTTCCGCTGATCCTGGTCGTCCACGGCGGGCCCCACAACTACTTTGGCGACACCTTTTCGTTCGACCACCAGTTGTTCGCGGCGCTGGGGTACGTCGTCCTCTACCTCAACCCACGAGGCAGCGGCGGTCGTGACGAGGCCTTTGCCCGCGCGGTCTGCTCGGATTGGGGCGGGAAGGATTTCGAAGACCTGATGGCAATGCTCGATCACGTCATCGCCCGGGGCGATCCGCCGATCGACGAACGCCGCCTGGCGATCACCGGTTCGAGCTATGGAGGCTTCATAACCTGCCAGGCAATCACCCTGACCGATCGGTTCGCCGTCGCGATCGCCGGCGCGTGCATCTCGAACCTGATCAGCTTTTTCGGAACGTCCGACATCGGCGAGAGCTGGGGGGTTGCCGAGTTTGGCGGTACCCCGAGCGAGCGGCTCGACTGGTACCTGGAGCGATCGCCGGCCTTACACGTGGACCGCGTCCACACGCCGCTCCTGCTTTACCACGGTGAGTCTGATCTTCGCTGCCCGATCGAGCAGAGCGAGCAGATGTTCTCCGCGCTCCACCGATTTGGCAAGACCGTCGAATTCCTCCGGGTGCCCACCGAGAGCCACGGTGTGCTGAGCGGCAGTCCGGTCCATCGAATCGCGGCGCGCGAGGCGATCGTCGAGTGGCTGGGGCAATATCTTGGTTAGGGGAGCGTGATGAGTTATAAAGTCGTCGTCTTCGACGGACCGACCGGTCGGGAGCCGATCGAAGAAAGCGAGCTGGCGAAAGTCGGCGCGGAGGTCAGGCGGGCGGTCGACAACACGCCGGAGGAGCGACTCGCGCTCGTCGCCGACGCCGACGGCATCCTCTGCGACGCCACGCCAGTCGACGCGTCGCTGATCGCCCACGCGCCAAAGCTTCGGGTCGTCGGCGAGTACGGCATTGGCTACGACAACATCGACGTACCGGCGGCGACCGCGCGCCGAGTCTGGGTCGCGAACGTCCCCGGCTTTTGCGCCGAGGAAGTCGCCGACTACGCGATGGCGGTCGTCCTGGCGGCGAACCGCCGCCTTTTCGCCTACGATCGGTCGCTGCGCGAGGGGCGATGGGATCCACTTGGCGTCGGGGCCGGCGCCGCGCGATTGAGCGCCCAGACGCTGGGGGTCATCGGCTTCGGCAACATCGGCCGCCGGGTTGCTCGTCGCGCTGCCGCTTTCGGAATGCGCGTGCTGGTCCACTCGCCGCGAACTACTCCCGAGCTGGCTCGGGAGCACGGCGCCGAGCGGGTTGACCTGCCAACGCTCTACGCCCGGAGCGATTACGTCTCGCTCCACCTGCCGGCGACTGCCGCCACGCGCGGCATGATCGACGCGGACGCGCTGGCCCAGATGAAGCCGACCGCCTGGCTGATCAACGCCGCCCGGGGCAGCGTCGTCGACGAGGCCGCGCTGCTCGACGCCCTCCGCCAGAACCGCCTGGCTGGCGCCGCGCTCGACGTGCGGAGCTCCGAGCCCCCGATCGAGCCGGACCCGTTCCGAGAGCTGCCGAACGTGATCCTCACCCCGCACGCGTCGTATTTTTCCGAGCACTCGCTTCGGGAGCTTCGCGAGCGCGCCGCCCGCAACGTCGCCGCCGTCCTGGAAGGACGCCGGCCGGCGAACCCGGTGAACGAAATTTAAATCGGTGTAGCGCGGGTTCCAGGGGATCGGGAATCGCCCTCGGTCCTTGCCGTTGGTGAGCCACTTGATCGCCCGCCCCCAAACCGGACTCACTTTCTCGGCTTCGGGCGACGCCCAGATCGACGTCCGCGCCGGAGGCTGTCCCTGGTTGTTGAACGACCAGAGCGCGACCTGGCGAACCGGCTTCCGTTCGCACGCGCTTCCGGCTACACTTGGCTCAGCCGGTCCTCGGCCGGGCACAATCAGAGGTGAACTGATGCAAGAGAACCCGTCGACCGATCTCTACCGACGCGCGCAAGCGGTCCTACCGGGCGGCGTGACCGCCAACGCCCGGACCAATTCCGCCCTCGGTCAGCCCTTTTACCTGGCCCGTGGGGAAGGCCCTTTCGTCTTCGATCTCGATGGCCGCCGTTTCGTCGACACCTGCATGTCGAACGGCGCGACCCTGCTCGGACACGGCCACCCGGCGGTGGTCGCGGCGGTTCGTCGGGCGGCCGAGCTGGGCTTCGCCTGTGCCTACGACGGCGAAGCTCAGGTCCGGCTCGCCGAGCGGCTGGTCGAGCAAATTCCCTGCTTCGAGCTCGTCCGTTTCACCACGTCCGGCACCGAGGCGACGTTCTACGTCGTGCGCATCGCCCGCGCTTACACCGGACGAACGAAGATCCTGAAGTTCGAGGGCCAGTTCCACGGCTTCAACGATCCACTGGCCTTCAGCTTTTGGCCGACTCCCGAGGAGGGCGGCCCGGCCGACGCGCCGATCGCCCGCCCGGAGACGGCTGGTCTGCCGCCCGGCGCGCTGGGCGAGGTCGTCGTGGCGCCGTTCAACGACAGCGAGGCGTTTCGCCGGGTGCTCGATCAGGTCGGCACCGAGCTTGCCGCGGTCATCATGGAGCCGATCAGCTACGATGTCGGCGCGATTCTGCCCGATCCGACCTTTCTCAAGCTGGTCCGCGAGGAGACCGCCCGGCGAGGCATCGTGCTGATCTTCGACGAGGTGCTCTCCGGCTACCGAACCGGCCCCGACTGCGCCCAGGGGTTTCTCGGGGTCACCCCCGACCTCTCGACGCTTGGCAAGGCAATCGGCGGCGGCGTGCCGCTTTCCGCCTTCGGCGGCCGCCGCGACCTGATGTCGGTGGTGTCGCCACTCGGTCCGGCCATCCACACCGGTACCTACAATGCCCACCTGATCCCGATGCTGGCCGCCCACGCCTTTCTAGACACGATCGGCCGCGACGGCTTCTACGATCACCTGATTGGTCTGCACGAGCGGCTGTACGCCGGGCTGCGGCGCGCCTTCGCCGACGCCGGGCTGCCGGTGCGGGTCCAGGGCGTCGGGGCGCGCTGCGGATTGTACTTCGGGCTCGACCCCAACCTCGAGGTGACCCGGTATCGCCAGGCGGCCCGCCTCGATAAGAAGATGATGAACGCTTTTTGCCGCGAGATGCATCAGCGCGGCGTGTACGTCAATCCGGCCTGGCACCACGGCCTCTCGGCGATGCATACCGAGGCGGTGGTCGATCAAGTCGTGGAGGCCGCGGCCGAAAGCGCGCGCGCGGTGTCGGCGCTGCTTCAGAAGACGTTCTGAATTCGGTCGTCGGCGGCCTGGGGAATCGCGATCCGAATCACCTGCTCTTCGCGGTCGCGCAGGTACAGATAGAGCTGCGCCACGAACTCGACTGCCGGCAGCGGATAGGTCGGGTTGACGCAAAGGTAGCCGCGATACGGCCAGGGAATCTGGCGCGCCGCCTCCGGCGTATCCCAGATCAACTGGACCCGACGTCCCACGCGAAGACGGTAGGTCAGCCCGCGCACGCACCGCGACCGCAGGTCGAGGTAGCCCTGGCGGCGCAACTCGTTCCAGAGCGCTTCCC
>JBOGTX010000559.1:0-3263 GCA_050695695.1 Chloroflexota bacterium | reverse complement strand
GAGGCGGCCGGCCCAGCGGACCAGCAGGACGATCGCCGCCTCGCGCTCGACCGAGCGGGCGGTGGGCTCGACCCAGCCGAAGCCAAGTGCGTCGTCGGTCGAGCGAATCAGCCCGGCCTCGGTCTCCGACCAGGAGCGCGCCCGGTGGTAGGGATTCGCCAGATAGCCAAATGGCGTGTAGTCGTCGGCAGGGAACGTCACCTCGACCTCCCGGTCTTCAGCTTTAACGATACTATAATGCGCCGGGGCCGATCGTGGGTCAGCGAAGGTCAGGCAAGGCCGCGAAGGGCGGGCGTGGGCAGGCGGATGCGCATCAAGCGCCCGGCCTGGCCGTCGGGGTGCGGCCGAGGTGGAGCTTGCGCCCTGGGAACGCCTGGAGCAGCGCGTCGGTGGTCAGGAACCAGACCTGGTGATCGGCGTGGATGCGGTGCCAGCCCTTATCGCTCCGGGCGTAGTAGTATTTCGACGTCTTGCCGCTGCTCGTGACGAACTGTCCCAGTTCGGCCGACACCTGGCCGGGAAAGCCCGCCGCGGGCGACCCGACCGCGCTTGGCGACGTCGTCGCGGCCGGCACGCTGCCACTGAGGGCTGGGGTTTCGGTGATCGGCGCGGGCGATTGCGCCGGACTAGCGGTGGCGCCTGGTCCCGGGGCGTCCGTGGCGGCCGCAGGAGAGGCGGCCGTGGATGAGGCCGGGTCGCCCTGAGTGCTGACCGCACCAGCGGCTGGTAGAGCGAGCGTGGGCGTGGCCGGATCGTTCGATTGAGGCGGCGCGGCGCCAGTGGCCGGAGCCGGGATCGGCGCCGCTAGCGCGGGCGGGGTCGGGCTCAGGCCAGTCGGCGGCGCTGGCAGCAACGAAGGGATCCGGGTGGGGCGGCGGCGGGCCGACTTTGGCGTCGCGGTCGCCGGCAGGACCACCGGTGAGGGCGTGCTGGAATAGCCGATGACGACCGCGGGCGGCGGCTCGGCGCAGCCGCTCAGGGCGAGCACAAGGGCCAGCGCGAAACCGACAAATCGGCCCAACGACGGCTCGGACGATCCAGCCCGGCGGGGGCGCACGACTGCCTCCGGTGACCCAGACTCCCGCGAGGCAATCAGGCGTCGTGGCCCGCTGCCGGCCATTGCGCAGTGCGGCTCGACGAGTATAGCACGCGCGACGGCGAACGCTGAGCGCGCTTTGTTGATGTTGCACACCTGGCGCTCCCTGGCGCTCGCTCGGTTTGACCCCGATTGCTTGCTTATGGTAGACTGGCCCCGGCTTTCCGGGCAGCCGCTCGCGGTTGCCGCCGGTTGGACCATCTCGAGAACAGATCTCCAACGAGGAATTCCGTGGCGATGCTTGCTCAAGTGACCGAGGCCCTTCGGTATCGGGAGCTGATCAGACTGATGGTCGCTCGCGACCTGAAGGTCCGGTATCGGAACTCGGTTTTGGGCTTCATCTGGTGTCTGCTCAACCCTCTGCTCATGACTGCCGTCTTCACCTTCGTCTTTACTATCCTGATGGGAAGCACGACGATCAAGGATTACCCGGTGTTTCTGTTGGTTGGCATCCTTGCCTGGAATTTCCATCAGGCAGCGACCATGCAGGCGATTGGGAGCATCGTGACGAACTCGGGGCTCATCATGAAGGTGTATTTCCCTCGCGAGGTGCTGCCAATTTCGGTCGTGCTCTCGAACGCGGTCAACTTCGTGCTCGCGCTGATCGCCCTTTTCGCGCTCATCTTCGCGTATCGCGTGCCCTTGGGGTTCAGTTTGTTGCTGCTTCCGGTGATCCTGATCGTCCAGATCATCTTCGCCTCGGGCCTGGCGCTCATCCTTTCGGCGGTGACCGTCTTCTATCGTGACGTCGAGATCATCATGGAGACCATCCTACTGGCCTGGTTTTTCCTGACACCGATTTTTTATCGCATGGAAGATGTGTTTCCGGCCTACACCCGCCTGATGTACATCTTGAACCCGATGGCGTCGATCATCGCCGCCTATCGCAACGTCCTGTACAGCGGAGGGATGCCCGCCATGGACTTCCTCGTCCGGACGCTTTTGACGTCGCTGGTGATCCTGTTCGTCGGCTACGCCTTCTTCCGTCGCACCGCGGCGCGCTTCGCGGAGGAGCTCTGATGCCGGCGGTCATCAGCGTCGAAAATGTCTCGAAGCGATTCGTCCTTCACCACCACCGGGCGCGGTCCTTTCAGGATGCCCTGGTGAACCTGGTCCACCAGCGAAACGGAACCGCTGAAGAGTTCTGGGCATTACGCGACGTGAGCTTCGAGGTGAATCACGGCGAGACGCTCGGGATCATTGGCGAAAATGGGTCGGGGAAGAGCACGATTCTCAAGCTGGTGACCAACATTCTCAAGCCGACGAGCGGTAAGGTCAGCGTGACCGGGCGCATCTCGGCGCTGATCGAGGTGGGCGCGGGATTCCACCCTGACCTGACCGGTCGGGAGAACATTTACCTGAACGGCGCGATCCTCGGGCTCGATCGGAAAGAGATGGACCGCCGGTTCGACGAGATCGTCGCGTTCTCCGAGCTCGAGCGGTTCATCGATACGCCGGTGAAGCACTATTCGTCGGGCATGTACGTCCGGCTGGGATTCTCGGTCGCGACGAGCGTCGAGCCGGACGTTCTGATCATCGATGAGGTTCTCGCGGTCGGCGACGAGGTGTTCCAGCGCAAGTGCCTCGATCGGATCACCGACTTCCGGCGACGAGGCAAGACGATCATCTTCGTGTCCCACGGCCTCACCGCCGTCGAGTTTCTTTGCGATCGGGTCGTTTGGATTCACCATGGCGTCGTTCAGCGGCAGGGCGCGGCGGTGCCGGTCATCCGAAGCTACATGGCCGAGATGCAACGCCACGACGAGGAAATCCGCGAGATCGAGAATCACGCCGCGGCGGAGCACGAAACCCGCGCGGCAGCTCCAGTCCTCCAAGACGCGCGAAGCGGCGAGATTCAGGACGTTCAGCTCCTCTCGGGTGACTACCGTGAGACGTACACCTACCGAACCGGCGAAAAGATGATCGCGCGCCTGGCCATCCGGCCACGCGATCCGCGGGGCACCTACGCCGTTGGTGTCGAGCTACGTCGGAATGATGGCCTCCTCGTCTTCAAGAGCTCGCGGAAGTGTCGGGGGCCGTGGCCGGTTGGCTTCGATGGAATCCCCTACCTCGACGTGGAATTCGAGGCGTTGCCGTTGCTGGCCGGCACCTACGATATTACCCCCAGCTTTCAGGCGATCGATTCGGCCGCGCTTCCCGCGAATCC
>JBOGTX010000558.1:0-15234 GCA_050695695.1 Chloroflexota bacterium | reverse complement strand
GCGTCATCTCGTCACGTCACCGCGAGTCATGGCTGTCTGTACCGCGCGCGGGTTTCCTGATCGTCTTATTCCGCTTTAATAGACCGCGGCGGCAGGATCCCGCAGCATAAGGGGTGATCACCGCCTGGCAGGCATGTGCCCGGTGCATGATCCGGGTTGGATGCCTCCCCCGATCCCTTCACCGCAAGGAATTGCCTTGGCTGCCAGCGGCGCGCGGTTGATTCCCCTCCTGGCCCTCGTGCTGGTCATCACCAGTTGCGGCACGCACCCGCTGGACGATGGCTATGCTTTCCTGGCCAGCAACCGATCCGATTGGCTACGGGGAACGCCGGCGCCGGTTCAGCCTGCCTCGGTGGTCGGCGCCACCCCGACGGCTGGCGCCCAGGCAAGCGCGCCGGCGGTCGCGAACAACGGACCCATCCTCGTCTACCTGGATCCCGGACACGGCGGGGTCGATACCGGTACGATCGGCACGACGAGCGATGGAACGACCGTCGAAGAAAAGAACATCGCGCTCGCGATCGCCCTCAAGACCGCCGACCATCTGCGCGCCAACGGCATCGGCGTGATGCTCTCCCGCACCGACGATTCGCTACCCGGCTCGACCCCGGCGGACTATAGCGCCGACGGCAAGATGCTCACCCCGGATGGCGTGCTGGCCGATCTGCAGCGCCGAATCGACCGGGCGAACGAGAGCGGCGCGCGTGTGCTCCTGAGCATCCACCTGAACGGCTTCACCGATCCCTCGGTCGGCGGCGCCGAGACGTTCTATGATCCGTCGCGACCCTTTGGCGACGAGAGCAAGCGGTTCGCGACCCTCGTCCAGAACACGCTGATCGCCGACCTCCGCGCCAGGGGCTACGACACCCCCGATCGCGGCGTGACCAACGACGAGGATTTGCAGACCGAAAGTCTTGGCTCGCTCGCCGGGAACTATAATCACCTGGTCCTGCTGGGGCCGGCGGTTCCCGGCCGCCTGCGGCCGAGCCAGATGCCCGGCGCGCTGAGCGAGCCGCTCTTTCTCTCGAATCCTCCCGAGGCCACCGCGGTCAGTCAAGCCGACGTGCAAGACTTGATCGCCACGTCGTACGCTACGGCGGTCGAAGCATTTCTCAACCGGTCCGAGGCCGCGGCCGCGTCGCCAGCCCCGCGATAGGCGCGGCCAGCCGCGACGCAGGCGGCGGCGATGATTGGTATACTTACAGCGCCGAGCGGCGGCTCTAGACTGACCGGCGTTCGGCAAGATCTCGGGAGGGAGTCGTGGAATTTCCAAGCTCGCGGGTTGACGGGCAGGTCGCGGTCGTGACCGGCTCGGGCAGTGGAATCGGGCAAGCCGCCGCGTGGGCGCTGGCCAGGGCCGGCGCCGACGTGGTGATTACCGAGCTTCCCAGCTACCTCGAGCGTGCCGAGGCAACCGCCGAGCAGATCACACGCGCGACCGGGCAGCGTGCGCTCGTTCAGGCGCTTGACGTGACCCATCTCGAGGGTATCACCGCGGCGATCGCGCATTCGGTCGAGCGGCTGGGGCGGATCGACATCCTGGTCAACAGCGCGGGTGTGAACCGCGCGGTGCCGGCGCTGGACGTCACCGAGGCGGATTGGGATTTCGTGGTGGACGTCAACCTCAAGGGCCTCTTCTTTTGCTGTCAGGCGGCGGCACGAGAAATGATCAAGAGCGGCCATGGCAAGATCGTCAACCTGGCATCGATCAACGGCGTCGTCGGCTATTTCAAGCGCGCCGCCTACTGCTCGTCCAAGGCTGGGGTCGTCAATTTGACGCGGGTGTTGGCGATCGAATGGGCGCCCAATCACATCAACGTCAATGCGGTTGGACCAACCTTCATCGAGACGCCGCTCACCGTCCCGACTCTGTCGGACCCGACGACGCGCGCCGACATCCTGGCTCGAACACCGCTCGGGCGCGTGGGGAAGCCCGAGGAAGTCGCCGGCGCGATCGTCTTTCTGGCCAGCCCCGCCGCCGATCTCATCACCGGCCACACCCTTCTGGTCGACGGAGGCTGGACCGCGTGGTAGTCGAAAAGGAGCGCGTTGAATGAAAATCGTGTTGCCGCTCGCGGGACTTGGCACCCGTCTTCGGCCCCACACCTATTCGAAGCCAAAGCCACTGGTCAGCGTCGCCGGGAAGACCGTGCTCGGTCACGTCCTCGATAGCCTTGATGGATTGCCAATCGACGAGGTTATTTTCATCACTGGCTACCTTGGCGAGCAGATCGAAGAGTACGTGCGGAGCCGCTACTCGTTCGCCGCCCGCTTCGTCGAACAGACCGAGCTGCTCGGTCAGGCCCACGCGATCAACCTGGCCAGCGAGTTCATCGATCAGCCGGTGCTGATCATCTTCGTCGACACGATCGTTCGGGCCGACCTGACCAAACTGCTCGACGCCCAGGGTGATGGCGTTCTCTACGTCAAAGAGGTGGCCGATCCGCGTCGCTTCGGCGTGGCGGTGCTCAAGGACGGCGAGATCGCGCGCCTGGTCGAAAAGCCGAAGACCGCGGTGTCCAACCTCGCGGTGATCGGGGTGTACTACCTCAAGAACTGGCAGCTCCTGCGCGAGGCGCTCCGCGACGTGATCGCCCTGGGGATCCAGACCGGCGGCGAATTCTATCTTGCCGATGCCCTCCAGCTCATGATCGAGCGGGGTGCGCGCTTCGAGGCCTGGTCGGTTGACGCCTGGGAGGACTGCGGCACGGTCCAGGCGCTGGTCCACACCAATGAGTACTTGCTGAGTCATGGCCACGCCCGCCAGCCGACCGAGACCGAGAACTCGATCATCATCCCACCGGTCTACGTCGCGCCGACCGCGCGCATTCAAAACTCGGTCGTTGGACCAAACGTCAGCGTCGCCGAAGGCGTCTCGATCATGGATTCGATCGTGCGCGACTCGATTCTGAGCGAGGGTGCGACGATCACCGGCGCCGCGCTGACCGAATCGATCATCGGTAGCAACGCCATCGTCAAAGGCTCTTTTCGCCGTCTGAACGTCGGCGATGCCTCGGAGGTCGTGTTCGGCTAACCCGGCCATCACCACAGGTTGTACTGATGTCCAACGCGCCGGGGACGCTCGCCAACCGGCGGCGCGACGAACGTTGTCTCGCGCGTGATCGCCTCGGTTCGCCGGGCGAGTCGCGCGCGATAGGCGGGTGGCGGCTCGGCGCCGCTGGCGTACCCGCGCTCGTAACTGGCGGCGAGCGCTGGAAAGTCACGGCGCAAAAATTCCAGGAACCACTCTTTGACCCCCGGCCCGAGCCGCAACGAGCCGGAGCTGACCCCGGTCGCGCCGTGGTCAGCCGCCGCCCGAACGACTGCCGCGAGCTGATCCGGTCGATCGGTCAGGCCGGGCAGGATGGGCATCAAGAACACGCTCACCCGAATTCCCGCCGCGCGAAGCCGCTCCAGCGCCCGGAGACGGCTCAGCGGAGGTGGCGTACCCGGCTCGACGCGCCGCCAGAGGTCACGATCCAACGTGATCAGGCTGAGGTGGACCGCGAAGTCGGTATCCGCCGTCAACTGCCGCATCACGTCGACGTCGCGCACCGCGAGCGTTCCCTTCGTCGTGACCGAACACGGGTTCGCTTCGTCCGCCAGCGCTTCGAGGCAGCGGCGCGTGATCCGATAAGTTCCCTCGGCCGGCTGGTACGGGTCGGTCGCCGTGCCGAGCACCACGGCCTCGTGGCGCCAGCCGGGGCGACGTAGCTCCTGGCGCAGGACGTCGGCGACGTTTTCCTTGACGAAGATGATCTCCTCGAAATCGCGCCCGACGCCGAGATCGAAGTACCCATGGGTGGCCCGCGCGTAGCAATACTGACATCCATGGCTACAGCCACGATAGGGATTCAGACTCCAGCGAAACGGCATGCCTTCGACGCGATTGAGCGCCGACTTGCACGTCACGATCTGGTAGCGTGGACGCGCCATCCGAGCACCTCCCGACCTGCCTGACCATCATAGAACATTAATTCTGATCTGGCAATCGGTTAGCAGGTGAGGCCACGCGTCCCATCAACCCGTTACGTCGCCAAGGAGTGCAATCTCCTCGGCGCGATATCCCACCGCGAGCAGCGGCACGACGACCTCGGTCTGGAGATCCGGTACCGTCGAGCGCAGGACGCGCGCGCCATCGTCCACCTCCACCCGGTATCGACCAAGCGCGGCCGGCAAGACGATCGACTCCCCGACGCCAAGCGTCGCAGCTCCGCCATCCCAGGACAGGCGGGCGCCCCCGCGGACCGCGCTGAGGGCGACAAACGTCGAGCCGTCGCAGTCGCCGTCGATCGTACCTTCCAACGCGGCCAGCGCGAAATAGGCGCAGGCCGCCAGATAGGTCGTCGCGCCATTTGCCGTCGGTATCGTCAACCGGGCAGCCGTCCGAGGCGGTGGCTGGGGGAACCGCAGCACCGCGAGCGCCTTGTCCACGTGCAGCGCGCGCGGTTGGCCATCGGCGCCAACCCTTCCCCAATCGTAAAGGCGGTAGGTGATCTCGGAACGCTGCTGAACCTCGTAGAGGAGGATTCCGGCGCTGATCGCGTGGACGGTACCAGCGGGCACGAAGACCGCGTCGCCCGATCGGACGCGAAGGTAGCTCAGATCGCGCTCCAGCTCGCCGTTGGCCACACTGCGCGCGATCCGCTGGGCGTCGACCCCGTCTCGCAGGCCGTAGACCAACGCGCTGTCCGGATCCGCCTCGACGACGTACCAGGCCTCGGTCTTGCCGCGGCGGTTGGCCTCGTGCGCGCGGGCATAACCATCGTCCGGGTGCACCTGGACCGAAAGCGGAAGCCGTGCGTCGATAAACTTGATCAGCAGCGGAAAGCCCTCCGATGCGTCCTGGTCATCGATCACTCGCCAGCCGAGAACGCTCGCCCCGCCCTGCCGCGCGACGTCGTCGAGCGATTGGCCATCCCACGGTCCACCCAGCACCGGGTTCAACCCGAAAACTTCCCAGGACTCGCCGATCTGCCGATCGACCGGCAGCGCTTTTCCAAACTCGTCCGCCAGCCGTCGTCCGCCCCAGATGGCCTCGGCAAGGCGCGGCTCCAGCCGAATCGGCTCCCAGGCGCTCATCGTGGTGTCCGTCCTCCCCTCGTCTGACCGGCTGAGCAAGAATTATGTCAGCAGGCGAGGGGCAGTGTCAACCTCGGGTCGATTGGCGTGGTATGCATTCTGCACACGAGCTCTCGGGCGACCCCCGAATCCCCTGAGGTGACAAAGCGTGAGCGACCCAGTCAAGCCCTCTGCCGAGGAACCGGCGGACTTTCTTCCGATTCTCGGCATCGATCACGTCGAGCTCTTGGTCGGCAACGCCTTTCAGGCAGCGTACTTCTACCAGGCGGCGCTCGGGTTCGACCTGATCGCTTACGCCGGACCGGAGACTGGCGTGCGCGACCGCGCGAGCTACGCTCTCCGTCAGGGAGAGATCACTCTCGTCGTCACCGCCGGCCTCGATCCTACCAGCCCGATCGTCCAGCACACCGCGCTCCACGGCGATGGCGTCCGCGACATCGCGCTTGGCGTCGAAGACGTCGACCGTGCCTTCGTCGAGACGACGCGGCGAGGAGCCCGGCCGGTGCAAGAGCCGACAACAATCGAGGGCCAGAAGGGGAAGGTGCGCCGCGCCGCGATCGCGACCTACGGCGATACCGTCCATTCGTTCGTCGATCGTCGTGACTACCACGGCGCCTTTCTGCCCGGCTTCCACCGCGTCGCGCATCGGGACGGCCAGTCGACCGGGCTTCGCGCGTTCGATCATCTCGTCGGCAACGTCGAGCTGGGGGCGATGGATACCTGGGTCGCCTTCTACCGGGATGTGATGGGCTTCCGTCAGCTCGTCCACTTCTCCGATCAGGCGATCAAGACCGAGTACAGCGCCCTCATGTCGAAGGTCATGCAGAACGGGACCGGGCGCGTCAAGTTTCCGATCAACGAACCGGCCGCCGGTAAGAAGAAGAGCCAGATCCAAGAGTTCCTCGACTTCTACCAAACGCCCGGCGTGCAACACCTGGCGCTGCTCACCAACGACATCGTCGGTACCGTCAGCCAATTGCGCCAGCGGGGAATTCCATTTCTCCGGGTTCCCGCCGCGTACTATTCCTCGATCGGCGGGCGGGTCGGATCGATCGAGGAGGATCTCGAGGCGATCCAAGAGCTTGGCATCCTGGTCGACCGCGACGACGAGGGCTATCTGCTCCAGATCTTCTCGAAGCCGATCCAGGACCGTCCAACCGTCTTCCTCGAGGTGATCCAGCGCCGCGGGGCACGGGGATTTGGTGAAGGCAACTTCAAAGCGCTCTTCGAGGCCATCGAGACCGAACAGGCCAGGCGGGGAAATCTGTAGCCATGCCATCGTATCATCGACTCGGACAGGTCCCGGCCAAGCGACACGTGCAGTTCCGAATCGGGGAGCGGCGCCTCTGCTATGAAGAGGTTTTTGGAACCGAGGGATTCGCGGGAAATTATTCGATTCTCTACCATCTCTCGCCCCCCGCCCAGGCCCGGAGCATGGAGCCAGTCGGCTCGACCGTGCCCGCAGCGTGGGACCCTGGCGTCCACCGTCACCATCACTTACGGACGGCCAATCTGAAAGGCGGTGGGAACTCGGTCGACGGTCGGATACCTCTGCTCTTCAATGACCAGGTGACCATTAGCCTGGCGGTCGCGACCGATCCCCAGTCATACTTCCACAAGAATGGCACGCGCGACGAGCTGCTTTTCATCCACGAAGGCGCGGGCGTGCTGGCCACCCAATTGGGCGAGATCGCGTTTCAACCCGGCGACTACCTCTACGTTCCCCGGGGCACCGTCAACCAGGTGTGCTTCGTCGGCAACCGGGGGAGGCTGCTGGCGATCGAGGCCAATGGGCCGATCGACACGCCCAAGCGCTACCGCAACCAGCACGGCCAACTGCTGGAGCACGCCCCGTACTGGGAGCGCGACTTCCGCAAGCCGGAGCGCCTCGCCACTCACGAGGAGCACGGAATCGGCCGGTTCGAGATCCGACTCAAAATCGGCGATCAGATCTACGCCTACCACGTCGATCACCATCCGTTCGACGTTGTCGGCTGGGATGGCTACCTCTATCCTTACGCGTTCAACATCCACGACTTCGAGCCTCGGGCGGGACGGCTGCACGTCCCACCTCCGACCCACCAGACGTTCGAAGGCCCTGGCTTCGTCGTCTGCAGCTTCGTTCCGCGCCGGCTCGATTGGGATCCGGAGGCAGTGCCGGTGCCTTACTTTCACTCGAACGTCGACTCGGATGAAGTTCTCTACTACGTCGACGGAGATTACGGGGCACGAAAAGTCGAGGTCGGCAGCATCACCCTCCATCCCCGCGGCTGGGCTCACGGGCCATCCGCCGGCGCGGTCGAAGCCAGCCTGAAGCGGGCACGCGAGACCAATGAGCTCGCGGTGATGGTCGACACCTTCCAACCGCTCCACCTGGCGAGTGCCGCCGCGGAGCTCGACGATCTGGCCTACTTGCGGAGCTGGGACGTGGACTGATGAAATGGGCGACCTTCACGCCGCCCGGCGACCCCGCCGACCGAGCTGGTCTCGTCGTCGGCGCGCGCCTCCACGCGCTGGAGCCTGGCCTCACCCTCCTCGACCTGCTCGGCGACGATGGCGAGCGCCTGGCGCGGGCCGGCGAGCGAGTCGGGTCGAGCCCCGCCGACGTGTTCCAGCTCGACGCCGTCCGCCTTCGGCCGCCGATTCCTAATCCCGCCACGTTTCGCGACTTCTACGCCTTCGAGCAGCACGTCCGCACCGCGCGGCGAGGCCGGGGATTGGAGATGATCCCCGAGTGGTACCAAATTCCGGTCTTCTACTTCTCCAACCCGGGCGCCCTCCTTGGCTCCGGCGACGACCTCGTCGTGCCGCCGGACTGTCAGGAGCTAGACTTCGAGCTCGAAGTCGCCGCGGTCATTGGGCGCGCCGGCGCCAATCTGACGCCGGGCGACGCCGAGCACGCCATCGCCGGCTTCACCGTGCTGAACGACTGGAGCGCGCGCGACCTCCAACGGCGCGAGATGCGCCTTGGGCTTGGCCCAGCGAAAGGCAAGGACTTCGCGACGAGCGTCGGCCCGTTTCTGGTGACGCCGGACGAGCTTGCCCCGTATCGAGGCGGCCGCGCCTACGCCCTCGAGATGACTGCCCGGGTCAACGGCGCGGAATATTCCCGCGGCTCGCTGGCCGACCTCTACTGGTCTTTTGGCGAGATGATCAGCTACGCCTCCCGCGGCGTCTGGCTTCGGCCTGGCGATCTGATTGGCTCCGGCACCTGCGGCACCGGCTGCATCCTCGAGCAGTCATTCTCGGATAGCCCGGGGCGCTACCCCTGGCTCCGGCCAGGCGATCAGGTCGAGCTCCAGGTCGAGCACCTCGGCACCCTTGGCAACTACGTCACGAATGATCCATCGCGGTGGAGGACGTCACTCCCCGCTGTCGAGTGAGTCCACCGGTTCAACCCGCGCATGGAGCGCTCCTCCTGCTATATTAGAAGGCATGGAGCATCTCGAGTTTTGGGGAGCGGAGAACCGGCGCCGATCGCGATCTTCGTGTCCTCAAGGAGGGCAACCCTCCGGTCTTGGAAATTCGGGATTCTTCACGAACTTTTCTCGCGTGATCGGAGGATAACCCCGTGCCACGAATCCGCCCGTTGACTATAGACGAAGTCGCGCCGGAGGCGCGCGCGATCCTGGAGCAGTCGGGGCGCCCAGGGGGCGAGCTACGCGCCCCCAGCGGCATCCAGGCGTACTGCCCGTCAATTCTCGAGGCCAGCCGGGCACTTGGCGCGGCGCCGGCGCGTAGCGGCCAGCTCCCGGCGCTGATTCGCTCCCTGGTCTGTCTGCGCGTCGCCCAGTTGGCGGGCTGCCCGTTCTGAATGGACACCAATGCTGCCGGGAGCAGTACCAACGGAGCGTCAGGGGAGAAGATCACCGCGGTCGCGAACTGGGCGACGAGCGACCTCTTCAGCCCAGCCGAGAAGGCCGCCCTCGCTTTCGCCGAGGGGATGACCCGCACGCCGGTCGACGTGTCGAACACCGCGTTCACCGACGCGCGCCGTCACTTCAATGAGCCACAGCTTGTCGAGCTGGCCGCGACGGCGGCGATGGAGAACTACCGGTCGAGGTTCAACCGCGCCTTTCTCGTCGAGTCCGAGCACTGCTATCAACCCTAGCGGCGCTCAATTCTGGAATCGGGGAGGCGAGATGCGGCTGGCTGGGCACGTCACTCTGATCACCGGTGCCGGCGGCGGCATCGGCGCGGCGACGGCACGATACATGGCGCGAGAGGGCGCCGCAATCGCGCTCCTGGAGCGCGACGTTGTGGCGTTACGCCGGATCGACGACGACATCGTGGGCGAGGGTGGACGCGCGCTCGCCATTCCGACCGACGTGGCGCGCGCCGAGCAAGTCGCCGCGGCGGTGAGCCAGGCGATCGAGACGTTCGGGCGGCTGGATAGCGTCGTCGCGAACGCCGGCATTCAGCTCCATCGACGCGACGTTCCCCTCCACGAGCTTCCCGAGGATGCCTGGGATGAAACCCACGACGTCAACCTGCGCGGCGTCTACCTCACCTGTCGGGCAAGCCTGCGCCAGATGTTGAAGCAACCAGAGGGAGGATCGATCGTGATCGTCAGCTCGGTCACCGCGTTGGGTGGCTACGCGCCCCAAAATCCCGCCTACACCGCGAGTAAGGGCGGCATCGTCTCGCTTGGGCGGGCGCTCGCCGTGCAGTACGGCCCGAACAATATCCGGTGCAACGTCGTTTGCCCCGGAGCGCTGGAGGCGACACCCAATTGGGAGGACCATCCGGACCCCAAAGGGCGATTCGAGCGGATGACCGCGCGCATTCCCCTCGGTCGCCTGGGCCGCTTCGTCGAAATGGCCCCCTTCATCGCGCTGCTCGCCTCGGGCGAGGCAAGCTACGCCACTGGCGGTATCTTTGTCATCGACGGAGGATTGACCGCCCGCTGAGCGGCGCATCCGCCAGGCTCGTCGAAAGCTCATCGATTCGCCAAGACTGTCTTGCCGACGCCGCCCTCGCGAGACGGACAGATGGATTGACGCTATAATTGCCAGCGCCGGCCGCGAGCTGCTGGTGACGAGCTTGTCCGCCAGGAGGACTCTCCAGCCATGCCCTCGATCCAGATTCACCACGTCGCCATTCCGGTTTTCGACCTCGAGCGCGCCGAGACATTCTATCGCGAGGTTCTCGGCATCGGCCGCTCGCGGATGCCGAGCTACAATCCGGCCTCGATCGTCTTTCTCGATTGCGGTCCGAACATGCTCCACCTGATCCGCTACCCGGACGGCGTGGCGCGCCAGGGGCGCAAGGGCGTTCACTGGGCATTCGAGGTCGATGAGCTTGATGCCGCCTTTCAGAAGGTCGTCGCGGCGGGCTGCGAGATCGAGGTTCCGATTTCGAAGCGGCCGGACGGCTCGCCCTACTTCTTTTTCTACGACCCGGAGGGAAATCGCATTGAACTCTGCCACCATTGAGCAATGGCGCGAACGCCTGACCGCCGCGGCCAGGTCGCGCTGGCCCGAGTCGCGGTTGCCCGAGTTGGCCAACGCGATCGAGAGCGCGGCGCGGGTCCTCGCCCGCCTCGACGCGGTTCACCTCGCGCCCGACCAGGGACCGGATTCTGTCGTCCCGATCGGATCGGCCAACCATGGCTGAGCCCTACGAGCTGACTGCCACCGAAGCCATTCAGGCCATCCGGCGTCGCGAGCTCGGCGCCGGCGAGTTGGTGCGGTCGCTGCTGAAACGCATCGACGCCGTCGAGCCCGCCGTCCAGGCATGGGCGCTGCTCGACCGAGACGCGGCGCTGGCCACGGCGGAGAGTTATGACGCCCATGGTCGCGGTCGAGCGACCCTGCCGCTCTTTGGTCTGCCAACCGGCTTGAAAGACATCTACGACACGCGCGGCCTGGCCACGAGCGCGGGCTTTGGGCCGTGGGCGAACCGCGTCCCGGATCATGACGCCGCCGCCGTGGAGCGGATCCGGGCGGCCGGCGCGATTATCCTCGGCAAAACCGTGACGACCCAGTTCGCCTTCGCCGACCCACCCCGAACCCTCAACCCCTGGAGCGCCGACCGAACGCCCGGCGGCTCAAGCTCCGGCTCGGCCGCGGCGGTCGCCGCGCGCATGGTCCCCCTCGCGCTTGGCTCGCAAACCGCGGGCTCGATCCTGCGTCCCGCCGCCTACTGCGGTGTCCTCGGGCTAAAGCCAACCTACGGATTGATCAGTCGATTCGGCATCTTTCCGCTCGCCTGGTCGCTGGACCATCCCGGTCCGATCGCCCGTTCGGTCGAAGATCTGGCGCTGGCGCTGACCGTCCTGGCCGGTCCGGATCCGCGCGACCCGGTCACCGCGCCGGCCCAGGCCGGAGACTACCTGGCCGCCGTTCGGCATCCGGCGACGGCGCCGCTGCTCGGGGTGATCGAAGATTTTTTCGACGCCGCGGATCCGCCGGTGCGGACCTCGGTGACTCGTGCTATCGAGTCCATGGAACGCGCGGGCGCTCGTTTGCATTCGGTTCGCCTGACGACCGACCTTTCGACGGTCGCCGATGCCCAACAAACGATCATGCAGGTCGAGGCAGCGGAGATTCACCGTGAGCTGCACGCCGAGCTGGCCGACGCGTACGCGCCGCGCATGCGGGCGCTGATCGAAAGCGGGCACCTGATTCCGGCGACCCTCTATCTCCGGGCGCAGCGCATCCGGGGGCAATTTCGTCAGGAGGTCGGGGCGCTCCTCCGCGACGTCGACTGCCTGGCCATGCCCACGGTCTCGAATCTCGCGCCGGATCGATCGACAACCGGCGATCGCACCTTCCAGGCACCGTGGTCGCTGGTCGGTTGGCCGGCGATCACCCTGCCAACCGGCCTCGTCGATGGATTGCCGTGCGGTCTGCAGATCGTGGCCGACGCCTGGCGGGAAGCGCCACTCCTGGCGATCGCTCGCTTTGCCGAAGCGGTCTTGCCAGCAATGCGTCCCCCGCTGGTCACCGGCGGCTGACCCGGGCTACGCGCGGCGGACCGCGGCCGCGGCCGGCGCGCGCCGTGGTTGCTGGGCAACCAGGGCGAGGGCCGCGGCCGCGATGTTGATCGGGTCGTGCTCGTCGCTCAGCTCTTCCACCAATTCGCGGTACTGTCCCCAGCGACCGGACTCGAGCTCTCGCCCGACCCGCTCCACGAGGATCTCGCGCTCGCGCTCGGCGACCTCGGTCGCGGTTGGCAACTGCCGTCGCCGAATGCGCGCTCCGGTGATGCGCTCGATCACCTGCAGCTCGCGCATCTCCCGTGGATTGACGAAGGTAATCGCTTCGCCGCGCTTTCCCATCCGACCAGTGCGGCCGATGCGGTGGGTGTACGACTCGGCATCCATGGGGATGTCGAAGTTCACGACCAGCGACACGTCGGGAATATCCAGGCCGCGCGCGGCGACGTCGGTCGCGGTCAACACGTCGACGAGACCCCGTCGAAACTCGGACAGCGTTGCCTCCCGCGTGGCCTGGGTCATGTCGCCGTGAAGGCCGGCCGCACGAAAGCCTCGTCCACGTAGCTCCTCGGTCAGGCTGTCGACCATCCGCTTCGTCGCGCAGAACACCAGGGTGCGTTCGGGCACCTCCGCTTCGAGCACCCGGACCAGTCCCTCGGTCTTCCGAGGGAACGGCAGCACGAGATACGCCTGCTCGGTCTCCGGTACGGTCAGCGCGCGGGGCCGGCTGAGGCGGATCGTCTCCGGCTCGCGCAGGTACTGGCGGGCGAGCTCGACGATCGGCGGAGGAACCGTTGCCGAAAAGAGCGCGGTTTGACGCTCGGTCGGCAGCTGCTCGATGATGGAGGTCACGTCCTCGTGAAATCCCATCTCTAGCATGAGATCGGCTTCGTCGAGAACGAGCATGCGCACGCGGTCGAGACTGATCGTTTCTCGGCGCAGGTGATCCAGGAAGCGCCCGGGCGTCGCGACGACCACGTGCACGCCGCGCCGCAGCGCGTTGAGCTGCCGCCCCATCGGCTGGCCACCGTAAATCGGCACGACCCAGATCGGTCGGTGTCGCGCGATCGCGGTCAGCGACTCGCTGACCTGGACCGCGAGCTCCCGCGTCGGCGCTAACACGATCGCCTGAATGCGAACGAGCCGAGGATCGATCTGTTGGACCAGCGGCACGCCGAACGCGGCGGTTTTTCCGGTGCCGGTGAGCGCCTGAACGACGACGTCGCGTCCCTGCAACATGCTGGGAATCGCTCGCTCCTGGACCGGAGACGGCTCCTCGTAGCCCATCTCGTCAAGCGCGCGAACGATCTCCGGAACGATTCCAAGCTCGGCGAAACTCGCCAAAATCCACCTCCAACGACGAAACCAGGGGAATGGTTGCAAATGCGCGTCCACGGATGCGGGGGATACAATCACCTCGAAGGCGCGGCGGTGCCCGCCTCAACCGTCGATCACGATCACGACCTGACCAGCTTCGATCAGCACGGGATACGTCTTGACCCGCAGGCGCGGGGCGTACAGCGACCAGCCGGTGTGCAGGTCGAACTCCCACTGGTGCCAGGGGCACTTGAGAATCTCGCCCTCGCGCTCGAAGGCGATCCGGTTGACCTCGGGCCCGACGACGTGTGGCCGAACCCGCCCCCGGCAAAGCGGGCCACCCTTATGGGGGCATACGTTTCGCGCCGCGAAAAACTGGCCCCCGACGTTAAACACGCCAATGCCCCGCGCGCCGATCGAGAAGATGCGGCGGCTGCCCGGGGAAATCTCGTCGACGCGGCAGACGACGCACCGGCCGTCCACCACCGCGAGCGGGCGATCATCGTCGACGCCGTAGACCGGCTTGGCACCGGCCGGAAACGCCGGGGCTACCTCGTTCACAGGCCGCGCCGTCGGTACAGCGCGCGGGCGTTCTCGACGAAAATGCGCCGGCGCGCGCGCTCGCTCAACCCGGGCAGCACCGTCGTCGGCTCATCCCAGTCCCAATGGGGGAAATCGCTAGCGTAGACCAGGATCTCTTCGCCATGCATCCATTCGATCAGCTTGAAGAGATCCTCACGCGTCGGTGGCTCCTCCATCGGTTGGGTGCCGAAACGAATGTGCTCGCGGAGGTATTCGCTCGGCGGGCGCTTGACCCACGGGGTGTAATCGCGCACCGCTTTCCAGTCCGCGTCCATGTGCCACATGTAACCCGGCACCCAGAAGGTGTCGTGCTCGACGAAGAGGAATTGAAGCGACGGATACTTCTCGAACACGCCCTCGCTAATCAGCGACGCGACGTGCGCCATCGCGATCTGGGGCCGCGCCATGCGCATCTCGAAGTAGTAGGATGGGAAGCCAGCCGCGGTCGGCGCGTTGCTAAATCCCGCCCCCTCGGCGCCAAAGTGAACGCAGATTGGCATGCCCGCCCGCTCGGCAGCCGCGTAGATCGGATGGTAGAGGCGATTTCCGAACGGCATGCGGGCGCCGGCCGGAATCATCACCTGGACGAACCGAAGGTCGGCGGCCCGCGAATCGATCTCGGCGGCGGCCTGCCACGGATCGGCGGGCGCGACGTGGACCGACGCCCTGAAGCGGGAATCACACCCACACCAAACGTCCCGGGTCCAGTCGTTGAAGGCGCGACAGTACGCCGCCCCGTAGTCGACGTCCGGATGGACCGCCGCGGCGTAGGGGCCGCCGGTCAGAATTCCGTAATTCACGCCAAAAGCGTCCAGGTGCTGCTTGGCGACGAGGGCTGGATCGGTCCCGGGCACCGTCTCGCCATCGACCCACAGGTCGCCGCGGGTGCCTTTCCTGGGCATATTGGTGTAGCCGACGCCGGGCATCATCGTGCCGAAATCTTCGATGTACTCGACGTATTGGCGCGGCAGGTAGGGGTAAAGGTCGGGCTGGCTCTTCACCGCCTGATGGATGTCGCAATCGATCAGGGACAGCGCGGCTGGTTGCCCGGCGTCCGCGTGCGCATCAGACAAGATCGTCGCCATGGCGTCGCCTCCCCGTCATCCTGCTCTAGATGTACCAGCAATTCGACCCAGAGTCAATGCGCGCGTAACGTGCTTCCGACAGTAGGCTCGTTCGGTTGACGGGCGAGTATCGATCGCGTCTTGCGCGAGATCGGCCAATTCGGGTATAATTCGAGTGCTGGACGTGAGTCCACGTGGTGAGCGTAGCTCAGCGGTTCGAGCACCTGACTGTGGATCAGGGGGCCGAGG
>JBOGTX010000557.1:0-2936 GCA_050695695.1 Chloroflexota bacterium | reverse complement strand
ATCCACCTCCAGCCTGAAGCGGAGTGGAGCGACGGCGTGCCGTTCACCGCCGACGACGTCGTCTACACCTTCACCGAGGCGGCCAAGCAGGGCGCGAAAGTGAAGTGGGGGACCGACATCGCCCAGGTCATGAAGACCGCGACCGTCGTCGACCCCCATACCCTGGAGGTCGACTTCCTCGTTCCGGCGCCACGCTTCTTCGAGTTCGTCTCGTACAAGTACGACATCGGCGTCTATATCATGCCCAAGCACATCTTCCAGAACCAGGACATGAGCACATTCCCGCACTTCGACATCGCCAAGGGTTGGCCGGTGACGACCGGCCCCTGGCAGGTCGTTTCCTCGACGCCGGAGCAAAAGGTGCTCGATCGGCGGAGTAGCTGGTGGGGCGAGAAGGCCGGGATCGCGCCGATGCCAAAGATGGAGCGGATCCTGTACTTGCCCGAAGGAAACGAGCAAACCCTGGCTCAGGGCATCATCGCGAACAACTACGACATCACCACCGGCATCCAGCCGACGACCTTCCCGACCGTCTTCCAGGGAAACCCGAAGGTCATTAGCTGGAATGGTCAGAAATCCCCCTACGGCTGCATGGACTGGTGGCCGCACTCGCTCTACGTCAACACCCAGACCGGGCCCACCGCCGATCCCGAGATTCGCTGGGCGATCAGCCAGTACATCAACCGCCCGCAGATGATCGACGTTGCCTGGGCGGGCGCCGCCTCCCTCGCGAAGCTGCCGATCCCGGACTTCCCCGGCCTCCTACCCTTCGAGGACGCGGTGAAGAATCTGCTCACCGAGTACAACACCGAGGAGTTCAATATCCAGAAGGCCGACGCGACCCTGACCAAGAAGGGGTTCAAGAAAGGCTCGAACGGGATGTGGAACGATCCCACCGGAAAGCCGTTCGCGTTGGACATGATCAGCTTCGCGGACTTCACCAGCATCGGGCCGGTGCTCGTCCAACAGTTCAAGAAGGCGGGCGTCACCGCGTCGTACAGCGAGCCGCCGGACATGTTCGACCGCTTCTCCTCCGGCAAGTACACCGCGGCGCTGTTCGGGCACGGTGGTAGCTACAGCGCCGACCCGTACTACACGATGCGGCTCTACCAATCGACGTCCGAGGCGATCCCCGGCGGTCACCTGGTCAACTTCTCGCTCTGGAAAAACGCTACGTGGGACAAGCTGACCGACGACGTCTACCGCCATAGCCCAACTGACACGACGACGAT
Organism: Chloroflexota bacterium; assembly: GCA_050695695.1. Taxonomy (GTDB): domain Bacteria; phylum Chloroflexota; class UBA6077; order FW602-bin22; family CADDYW01; genus JAJPKB01. The sequence continues at coordinate 1,704 of JBOGTX010000557.1, read as the reverse complement.
GACCAACGACTGGAAGCAGGGCATGGCGATCTGGTTACCGCAGCTTCCGGACATCATGCTCGACCAGGGGTATCACCGGCTGCCGATGAACACGACCTACTGGACCGGGTGGCCGTCGGAGCAGGACCCTTACATCAACCACGCCCATTTCCACCTGACGCCGGCGTTGTACATTCACAAGCTCCAGCCGACGCAATAGTGGCGTCCCGACCTCTGACGTAAGGAGAGCGGCATGCGCGCCGACTATCTGGCCAAGCGCATTGGCCTGTTCCTGGTGATCGTCTGGCTCGCGGGAACGGTGAACTTCTTTCTGCCGCGCTTGAATGGCGTCGATCCGGTTCGACAGCAGATGGTCGCGCAATCCGCCCTGAGCGGCGCGGTCCAAACCGGACTCGAGCAAATGATCAAGATCTACGATCAGAAGTTTGGCCTTGACCAGCCGCTGTGGAAGCAGTACCTCACCTACATGTTCGCCGCGCTCCACCTCGACTTCAACTACTCGATGTCGGCCTATCCAACCAAGGTCATCGACTTGATTGGCCAGGCCCTGCCCTGGACGATCGTCCTGCTCACCGTGACGACCGTGCTCTCCTGGATCATCGGGACGCTGCTCGGTGCGATGCTGGCGTGGCGGCCGACGCCAGCCTGGGTCAAGTTTCTCATGCCCCCGCTCCTCACGCTGAACGCGCTGCCGTATTTCTTACTCGGCCTCGTGCTGATCTACCTGCTCGGCTTTCGACTCCGACTGTTTCCAATCACCGGCGGGTACGACCAGGGCCTGATTCCAAGCTTGACCCTCCCATTCCTCATGAACGCGCTCCGTCACTCGCTCTTGCCCGCGTTCTCGATTATCCTGGTGTCGGTAGGCGGATGGGGCCTTGGCATGCGCGGCATGATGGTGACCACCCAGGGCGAGGATTACCTGATCCTCGCCGAGGCCAAGGGATTGCGGACGCGCTCGATCTTTCTCCGCTACGCGGTGCGCAACGCCCTGCTTCCCCAGTTGACCGCGCTCGCGCTGGCGCTAGGCAATGTGCTTGCCGGGGCGGTTCTGGTCGAGGTCGTTTTCCAGTACCCGGGCATCGGCACGTTGCTGTACGTCGCGATCCGCGCCTCCGACTACTTTCTGGTCCAAGGAATCGTCTTCATCATCATCGTGTCGATCGGGTTAGCGACTCTCGTCATCGACTTGCTGTACCCGCTTCTGGATCCGCGCATCACCTATCGGAGGGCTTGAGAATGGCGAGCGTGACGCGGGAGCGCGCGCTACCGGCGCGCGGACGGCGCGGAAAGGGCATCGGCACCTCGATTGACGCGACGCTTGGCTACCTGCGGCGTAATCCGACCTTGATCGCCGGAATCGGCGTTTTGCTCGTGATCGTGCTGTTTATCCTCATCGGTCACCTGACGGTCGACGTCAGCACGGCGAGTCCGCTCTCGGTTCGGCCGCTCCAGCCGCCGTCCTGGGGATTGCCGTTCGGCACCGACAAGGACGGGCGCAACCTCTACGCCGTGATGGTGGTCGGAACGCCGATGACCATCCAGATCGGGGTCATGGCCGGGGTCATCGGCGTCACGGTTGGCACGACGCTCGCCCTCTTCGCCGCGTTCTACGGAGGCTGGGCCGATACGATTATTCGAACCATCGTTGATATCGGCCTGACCATTCCGGGTCTGGTGGTGCTGGTCATCCTCGCCATGAAC
>JBOGTX010000556.1:0-3426 GCA_050695695.1 Chloroflexota bacterium | reverse complement strand
GTTCATGGCGAGGTCGATGACCTTCCGCCTCCTCGGGCCCATCATCAGGCAGCGCTGCCAATCGACGCTCTCGGAAAAGAGCTCGCTGTCTTCGAGCGACTCCACGCTGGCGGTGGCCCTGACGTATTCCTCGATCAGCGCGTGACTGCGGGCGTTCAACTGCTCGATCATCCGGACCCCGGTGTCGCCGGACTCGAACACGCCTTCGTGGTAGATCCGCGCGACCGGACTGGTTCGCTCCGATAGCCGCCGGACCTGGTTTCGCACCCCGGCCCAGTACCGTTCGAGCATGCCGACGTAATCGGACGGTGGCTCAGCTGGCGAATAGACCAGCGGAACGAGGAAAATCTTCCGCGTACCTTCGAACGACTCGGCAGTTGGTCGCTCGATCTTTCCTAATTCCTGCGACATCTCTGGTTCTCCGTTGAATTCATTAGATATCCGTTTAGCGCAAATCCACGATCTCTCGCTTCGTTCAAGCGGTCAATCGTCGCGGACCGGCGCGGTAAGACAGCACCGGATCAGCTCATACGCGCAGATTCCGAACGCCATCGCCACGTTGAGCGAATTGCCCATGCCGTACATCGGTAGATCGACCACGACGTCGGCAAGGTCAAGGACCGGGGTCCCGACGCCTTCTCGCTCGTGTCCCAAAACCAGGCAGACCGGAAAGCGATAGCGGGCGCAAACGTAACTGACGCTCGATCTGGTTTGCTCCAGTGCGACGATCTGCGTCCCACGCTCCTTCAGCTCACGGATGACGCCGACCGCGTCCGGCCGATACTCCCAGGGAACGTACTGAACGGTGTGGATCGCGGTCTTGGCGATGACCCGGCCGGCCCGCTCCGACACCCACGGTGGTCGGGGGTCGTTCGGGAGGGGCGGATAACCGGTCAGGCCACAGAGATACAGACGCTCGACCAGCGTGGCGTCGCACAAACGAAAGATCAACCCGACGTTCATCAGACTGCGGATGTTGTCGCAGACGACGTAGATCGGGTGGCGCGGGCGGCGCGCGAACTCCTCCGGGGCCGGCTTTTGGGCGACGAGCTCGGCGGTCGTCAACCGGTCCCGGTCACGGCGGTTCTCGCGGAGCTCAGGACCAACCGCGGGCACCAGCGTCGGCATCGGGGCGCTACCTTGCCAGGCGGCGACCGACGACCCTCGCGACCCGATGGTTGAAGCCGATTCTCCCATCCCGCACGGTCGGATAGGTGCCACTCAGATTCTCCGCCGCGTCGCGCTCCAACATGGCGCGCACCTCGGCGGCGCGCTCGGCCGGAGTGTGAGAATTGGCGAGCCAGCGCTCGGCATCCTGGGGCCGGATCTCAGTCCGCGCGTACTCGACTTCGAGTCCCGCGGCCGCGAAGAGGTCGAGTAGCTCGCGCAACGGGAGGCCGCGGGTGTGGGACGGGTCGCGGAGGATCTCGAACCGGTTGTGAAAGGCGGCGCGCTCGGCGTGCTCGCTGACCATCAAGTCCTCGACCCCGATCTGCCCGTTCCGGCGGCAGACGCGGACCATCTCGCCAAGAACTTTGCCCGGGTTCTCGAAGTGGTGAAGGGCGAGACAACAGACGACCACGTCGAACTCCTGGTCGTCGAATTGAAGCTGCTCGGCATCGCCGACTTCGAACCGAACGTTGGTCAGTCCGCGTTCCTGACGATGGCGCTCGGCGATTGCCAGTGGCGCCTCGGTGAGGTCGATCCCGATCACTTCGCGGCAAGCAGTGGCGAAGCCAAGCGCGATGTAGCCCGGGCCCGTCGCGACTTCGAGCACGCGGGCGTCCGGGGACGGCTGGATCGCGCTGACCAGGCGGGCCGCGCGATCGGGGTCGGCGACCGTTGGATTGGCCGCGTATCGCGGCGCCTGACGGGTAAACTCCTCGCGGATCAATCCTTTGTGATCGCGTGGACGTTCAACGCTTTCCGGGGACATCGGCGACTTCTCCTGGGGCGGGCCAACGATGCGATGTGACGAGCGCGCCCTCGCAGAGATCATACCACCCGGAGAGGATCGGAAGCGCCGTGACCCATCGGCGTCACGGCAAACGAGTCGATCGGCGCGCCCGAGTCGAGGACGAATCGCTCGGTCACGTCTCGTCCCTCGGCGCTGACGGTGACCTCGACCACCTGACGACCCTCCGGCAGCTTCCAGGAAGGGTGGCGCCCATTATTCAGGTAACTCTCGCTGGTCCAGCCCCACGCTCTGGTCGACTCGACGAACTTGACCGCGAGCGCGGTATCCTCGGTATCGCCGGGATCCATGTCGACCGCGAGGCCGCGCGACACTTTCGACGGATCGGGACGCATGCGCAAGCCCGCGGGTGTCCAGATTGGCGAGACCGGCTCCGGCGCGCTTGACCAGCGAAGTGGCATCGATCGATTGAATGCTTGCACGCCGTCGATCGTGAGAAAACGGGCCGATGCCGTGACCCGCGCACAAGTGAATCCGCTCAAATTAGTGACCCGGACCCGAGCAAACGCGCCGACTGGCTGCCCGTCGGCATCGCGGAGAAGGCTGGCTCGCTCCGGTTCCAGTCGAAAAAGCGGTCGGCGGGTCTCGTGCTCGCGGATCGCCCGCTTGACCTCGGCCTGGCGGGCCGGACGCGACGCCGAGCCATCGCTAAGGTAGGCCCTCCCCTCGACGAAGTGGATTGGCTCGCCCGATGGATTGACCCGTGCCTCGACGACGACCATCTCGTTGAACGCGAGCCAGGCGGTCGCGATGGCAACCGGCGGATCCACCGAGGCGGCGATGCTTCGGAGGCGACGGTCGACCTCGTCCAACTCCGGTGTGGTCACGACGTCGAGACCGACGACGCTGCCGTTGTCGGCGACGCCGAGAAAAACGCTGCCACCGCCCGGGGCCAGCGCCGCGAACTCCTTGGCCAGGGTGTGGGTTTGGGCGGGAAACGTCTCCTTGAACTCGATGCTGGGGCCCTCGAGGGACGCGAGCGCCGCGCGAAGGATGGTGGCGCGGTCAGGCACCGCGGTTTCGGCATGAATGCGATTGACGACCGCCGCGAGGCCGAGGCCGACGAGGTGGGTCACATCCTGGTCGGGATACTCGCCTCGCTCCGACGCGGAAAATGACGCCCGGCGCAGGTGGCGGGCGACGCCATCGCTGCCGGTCAGGACGGAGGCCTCGGGTGCCAGGCGGTCCAGCTCTTCGGATTCGGCTCGAACGCGGTCGATCGCCGCGCTCACCGCATCCAACGGCGCGCGGCGATCTACCGCGCGCTTGAGATCGTCGAGCGCCCGGCGAAAGGCGGTGAGGCCAAGCGCGACCTGGGCGGGAAGAATTCGTTCTGCCAATCCGAACCTCGTGGCGGGCACGACGCACGTCTCGTACAGAATATCACAGACGTGGTGGCACGTGGCCTCACCCCCTCGCCCCCTCTCCATTGGAAATGGAGAGGGGGAACC
>JBOGTX010000555.1:0-2194 GCA_050695695.1 Chloroflexota bacterium | reverse complement strand
CAAATGGAGAGGGGGCGAGGGGGTGAGGCCGCGCGTCTTTACCCCAGGTGCCCATCCCGCCAGGCGATCATGCGCCGATAGTCCAGGTGGCCGTAGCCGGTCCGCTCGTCGACGTCCACTTTGCCGGCGATTGCTTGCGCCAGCGGGCCGGCCGTCGCCCGGTTGAAGACGGCGCTAGCGGGGCCAACGCTCAGGCGCACGTCGGCCTTGATCCGCGGCGCGAAGAAGAGCGGATCGAAGTAGCGCAGCGTATCGGCCATCGCGACGGCCTTGCTCGGGTAGAACCGACGGTACTCGTTCCATTCTTCCTGGGGATAGGCGTCGGTTCGCGATCCGAGGTCGTTCACCGCGTAGAACGCGGGATCGGCGGCGATCACCGCGGACACCGAAGGGCGCAAGGCGGCCCCGACGAGCGCGGTGTCGCCGCCGGCGAGCATGATCTGGCGGGCGTTGACCTCGCGCCGACCGAGCAGAAAGTCGATCGCGCGGACGGTATCCGCGACGATGGCGCGGTAGACGTAGGTCGACGCTTCTTCGATCCCGACGACCGCCAGGCCCGGAAAGCTCGCGGCAAAGGGCTTGTCGGAGAGACGCTGACCGCGGGCGCACAGCGACATCGAGACGTAGCGCTGGCGCTCTTCAAAGGCCGCGGGCGTCACGACGCTGGCGTAACTCGGCGTGTGGAGGATCGCCGGAAACGGCCCGTCGCCATGCGGAACGCTGTAGTAGGCGTACAGGCGATACGGCCCGATGCTGGTGAGATACAGGGAAGAGCAGGTCGAGAGCGCGGTCGATCGAATCGGATTCGGATCCAGCACCGGCGCGGCCGGCACGCCGTCCAACTCGGTGAGGACCGCGTCCCAGTACTCGTCGAAGTCACCGGGCCTGGTGGTCGTCGTTTGAAAAACCTCGGGCATGCTTCACACCCCTCTCAGCTGCGGCAATTTTCACTCACCCGGATGAAGGTGTTCTTTGAGAAACGCGTCGATCTTGGCCGCGTGCCAGAACGAGCCGGCGTCGTGCTTGCAGTTGTCGTACGGGTACAGCTTCTTGTTGGCCGAGCCGATCTCGCGAAACAGGGCAAAGCCGGTCTCGGGTGGGCAGACGTCGTCCTGGAGACCGATATTGACGACGATCGGGCACTCGATTCGGGGCGCGAAGTTGATGCCGTCGAAATAGTTGAGCGTTTCGCGGACCCGTGCCTCGCGCTCCGGATAGAGCCGCAGGTAGTCGTTGATCTCCTGATACGGATAGGAGTGCGTCAGCCGCGCCGCATCCATGAACCCGCAGAGGTAGGGGGCGCCGGCCGCGGCGCAGGCGATCTCGTGGCGCAGCGCCGAGGTGACGATCGTGAGCGCGCCGCCCTGCGAGCTACCGGTGACCGCGATCCGACCCGGGTCGACCTCGGGCTGCCCCAGCAGGAAATCGACCGCCCGACAGGCGTCGATGTAGAAGCCGCGGTAGCTGTAACTGTTCCGATCGGTGAGATGATGGGTGAGCAGGCCCGGATAGCCGGGGTTGAACTGGCCGTTCGACCGCAGCTTGCCGCGCGGCGCGACGCTCAGCGCGGCGTAGCCCTTCCGCGCGGTCGCCTTGGGCATCAGCGGCTCGCTGACGTAGCCGGGCACGTGGATCACCGCCGGCAGCTTGCCGCGTCGCTCGCGTGGCAGGCAGTACCAGCAGGCGATCCGGACGTTGTCCAGACTGTCGTACTTGACCTCGAACACCTCGACCTCGTCGGTCGAGCGGAGCGGGATCGGCTCGACGCTCGGGTTCAGCGGAATCGCCGCCGCCCGTCGCAGGTTGTCGTTCCAGAACTGATCGAAGTCCGATGGCCGGGTCGTCGTGGTCCCATACTCTTCCGCCGTGATCGTTGCCATACGCTGTATCCTCCTCAGTTCTCGAGATCGAAATCGCGCGTGGAAAGGAGCTCGGCGCCGCCTTCCAAAACGACGGCGATGTCTTCGATCCGCAGGCCGCCGAACTCGGGCGAATACACCCCTGGCTCGATCGAGTGAACGTGACCGACCGCCAGGGTATGGGTCGAGGCCGGGTGGACCGATGGAATCGGCTCGTGATACCGGAACCCGATGCCGTGGCCGGTGTGATGGACGAAATTATCCCCAAGGCCGGCCTCGACCAGGATACGGCGGCCCGCCGCGTCGGCCTCCCGGCCGGAGACGCCGGGTCGCGC
>JBOGTX010000554.1:0-5339 GCA_050695695.1 Chloroflexota bacterium | reverse complement strand
CGCCACGAAACCCCGGCCGCGATGGAATGAGTCGCCATGCCGTGGGAGAGCTCGGCATACGCGCGAATATCCTCGGTGGGATCAAGCTTGGCCCGCGCCCGCCGTAGTTCCTCCAGGGCCGCCCGATGCCCCGCCTCGTTCACCTTACGCTCCGTCCGGTAACCTACTATCCATCATAGCATATTTGGATAAACAGTTTCCGAATCGTGGAATACGGGCGCCCTGCTCAGGTTGGCGGGGACGGGCCGGCGCGACGGTAGGGGTTGCCGTCGACGACCAGCGCCACGCCAAGGATCTGGCCCACGTCGATCGGGGATTGCAGCCGGTCCACCATCCGACCAACATTCACCCGGACCTCAGAGCGCGCGGTCGATCTGCTGGAGAAGCTGGCTCTTGTTACGATAACCGACCATGCGCACGACTTCCTGCCCGTTCTTGAAAACGAGCAAGGTCGGGAGGCTCATCACGCCAAACCTTTGCACGGTGGCCGGATTCTCGTCGCCGTCGAGCTTGGCGATCTTGAGGCTGCCGTTCTTCTCGGCCGCGATCTCTTCCAGCACCGGCGCGATCATCTTGCAGGGGGGACACCACTCGGCCCAGAAATCGACGACGACCGTGGTCGATGCCTTCAAGACCTCCTGCTCGAACGTTCGATCGCTGATCGCGATGGACTTGCTGCCCACGGTCTCCTCCCCGGATGGCGTCGTCTGGCTCCCCCGCGGCCGGCGTCGATCGGCGCGGGCGCGGGGACGCCGCCAGGATCAAGCGCGCCGGCTGAATCGAAAGTTATTGTACCATCTCCCGTCGAGCTCGGCCGGTCGCGATGCTGGCCGATTTGGTACGAATCAGGAGTCATCAGTCGGTGAGGCTCGCGACGAGGAGGAACCATGACCGCGAAGATCCGCGTCGGCATCGTGGGGCCGACCGTCACGCCCGGCGGGAGCGGCTGGGGCGCCAACGCCCACGTGCCCGCGTTGAACGCGCTATCCGCCTTCCAGCTCAAGGCCGTCTGTACCGCCCATGCCGTGACGCGGCACACGCTGATCGATGCCATCGAGCGATCGTCGACCGAGGGACGCGCGGTAAGATGCGACTTCACCGGGCACCCTCCGAGCCCGACCTCCGACAACAAGTCAACCCGCCGATGATTGAGCCACCTGCGCCAGCATCCGCAGCGCTGCTTCGACAACGATCGATCCTGCCTCGGGCACGAGCTTGCTCGACCGCGCCAGCCGGGTCTCGTATCCACCGTTCCGCATCGCGTGCTCGGTTGGGATGTAGCCGGCGCAGTCGTTGGCCATGCCGGCAATGTAGGTATGGAGGAAGGGTGAACGGCGCTTGATCTCGTGGCCGAATTCGACAAACAGCTCGCCGGGCGCGCTCACAAACGCGGCGTCGCCAATCGCGATGGCCTGGACTTCCGCGCGCACGGTCGGCGACTGCGCGCGTTCTTCCGCCAGCAAAATGATCTCGTTGGCGTAGACCCACTCGCGGTGCGCGGCGCGCTCCTCCGGGGTCATGTCCCCTCGCCAGACAATCTCTCCCCGCGCGCGCAACGCTCGTGCCGCCTCGATTTGCGCGTCGTCGGCCGACCGGATTCCCAGCTCGACCTCGGTGCTGGCAACCCGGATTCGCGGGGACTCCAGCGGATCAGTCGTCTCGATCACTCGAATCGCTTCCGCCGCGATCGTCTTGCCCACCCGCTCGGCCCAGGCCCAGCCATACTCGCGATGCTTCAAATCGTAGACGTCGATCGGGCAGATGTTCCCGAAGGCGCCGTTGATGAAAAGCACCTTCCCCGGTCCCCCCTCGACTGCCTCGACCGCGCGCACCAGATAGCCCGGATAGTCCGCCGAGACCGCGAGCTCGTGGCCGACGACGATGGGATGACTGGTGTAGTTGACGATCGCCCCCAGGAGCTGTCCGTGCTCTCCGCGCGCGACCAGGACGCCGACCTCCGGATCGTCCGGCCCCTCGGGACCGACGAACGCGGGATCTCCTTTCGGGGGATGCATCTGGGCGGTGCCATCTTTTTTCAGGAAGCGTCGATTATGGGACGCGCTCGGTTCCCAACCCGACCCGACGGCGACCTGCCCCGGCTGCCTGGCCTGGTCGGCGAGCGCGACGGCACTGGCGAGGTGGCGGGGGAGCATCCGAGCATAGTCCTGATCAAGATCCCAGGAAAGCCCCCGCGCGATCGGAGGGCCGGTATGGGTATGACTCGCGGCGATGAGAATGTTTCGCGCCGGAATGCCGGTCGCCGCCTCGGCGAGCTCGCGCGCTTTCAGGATCGTCGGGCGACGGTGCGAGATCAGATCGCAGGCGACCAGCGCGACCCGGGTCGTCCCGTCGTCCAGGACGAGCGCGCGCGCGTTCAGTGGATCGTGGATCGTCACCGCGACGCGATCGTTGAACTGGCCCGCCAGGTGGGTGCCAACCGGCGGCGTGATGTCGACCGCCGCCGAACCAATTTGGAGCATCTCATTCCTCTCCTGATGTTGGGTGAAGGAGCGTCTGAAGAAGGTCTACTCCCCGCCGGACCGTCGCGCGCGGATCCCCGGGGCCTTCGTACTCGACCGAGACATAACCGTCGTAGCCGACGCGTTGGAGTCGGGTCGTCGCGCCGGGCAGATCGAGCATGCCCTCGCCGAGCACCGCTCCGGTGTAACGGGTCCCGTCGACGCCGACTACGCCGCGCGGCGGCGGAGGTTCAGACGGGGCCACGATCTGCCAATCCTTGAAATGGGCGTGAACGATCCGCCCGGCGAGGCAGTCGGCGGCCGCGAGCGGGTCTTCCCGCGCCAGCAGGAAGTTGCCCACGTCGTAGGTGACCGCCAGGTGTGGCCCCACCGCGTCGCAAATCTGAATCAAATGCGCGCTCCGCCCGTAGACCGCGGCCTGCGAGCTGTGGTCCTCGATGGTCAGGGTCAGGCCGAGCCGGGTCGCGATCGGGACGCAGGCGCGCAGCCCCTCGATAATCCAGGCGCGGGCAACCGCTGGCGAGACGCTCGCTTTGAGCGCGCCGGGGACGACGAGCGCCAGCGGCGCGCCGAACCGCGCCGCGTTCTCCAGACCCCGGCGTGCCTTTTCCACCGCGGCCCGGCGGTCCGCCCGTTCCGGCATCACAAAGTCGGCGCTCAGATCGTAACAAACGACCTTCATCTCGGTCTCGGCGAGCGCGGCCCGGGTCGGTTGAAACTCGTCGTCGCGGATCAAGCCATCCATCAGCTCGATTCCCGAGACGCCCAGGCCGTGGACGAAGCGGACCACCTCGGAGTTGCTCAGCTCACCCGAGCGCAAATCCCGGGCGAACGACCAGCTCATCACCGCGATTTTCATGGGCGGGCGTCCTCCCGGAGCACGTGCTCGAGCTGTCCAAAGACCTTCTTGAACGCGTGAGCATAGCGACCGATCGCGGTTGGACCGTTCGGTGGGGTCAGGCAGCGCAGCGGAATCAGCGAGTCCATTGCCTGGACCGCGTTCGGGTAATCCTCGGCGCGGTACTCGATTGGCTGGTGGTACTGGCAGGTCCAGGGGCACCCCTTGCCGTAGCCGCGCTTTTCGCGGAAGAGCGTCATCCCGGGGATCACGAACTCGGCGCGGCCCAGCGGCACCCCTTCGGCGACGAGCGCGCGGCGAATCTTCTCGGTTGCCTCGCCCAGCGGAACGTCGAGGCCGAGCTCCTCCGGAACGAAGCGCGGGACGTACCGGAAGTAGACGTGTCGGTCGTTCGTTTCTTCCGTGGGAAGCCGCAGCCCGGGTACGCCCGCGAGCTGCTGGCCCAGGTAGCGCGCGTTAGCGCGGATCGCCTCGGTGATCGATTCGAGGCGCGTGAACTGGGAGCGCACGAACGCCGCCGTCATCTCGGTTGTTCGATACATCCATCCCATGCCGTAGGCGTTGTACTCGCGGGCGCCGTCGGTCCGTCGCGCCTCGCCGAACTGCTGGACGCGCGCGGCTTCCTGCCAGGCTTCCTCGTCGTCGGTGACCAGCGCGCCGCCCTCGCCACCGGGCAGGTTCTTGTTGCCGTTGAAGCTGAACGCGCCCAGGTGGCCGATCGAGCCGACCGGTCGCCCCCGCGAGGTCGCCGCGTGCGCCTGGCAGCAATCCTCGATGACCTTGATGCCATGCCCCGCGGCGATCCGCATGATCTCATCCATGGGGGCGGCGCGACCGTAGAGGTGGACCGGCAGAATCGCGCGGGTGCGCGGGGAAATCTTCTCCTCGATGCGCGCCGGATCGATGTTGAACGTGTCGAGATCGATGTCGGCGAAGATCGGAATCGCGTTATGGTGCAGGATGCAGGTCGCGGTCGAGGTCCAGGAAAGCGGCGTGGTGATGACCTCATCGCCCGGCTCGACCCCGGCTGCCGCGACCGCCATGTGCAGCGCGGCGGTCCCGCTATTCGTCGCCAGGCAGTAGCGCGCGCCGACGTAGCGCGCCCACTCGTCCTGCAAGGCGGTTACCTCGGGCGCCGCCGCGCCCCAGAGCGTCCCGCGGTCGAGGACGCGCATGACCGCGTCCTTATCCTCGCGGGCAATTTCGGGCCACGGGCGGACCGTGCCCTCGGGGATGGCCCGTGGCCCGCCGTAGAGTGCCAGGTCTTCGTGGGTGATCAGCATGAATTGTCCTCCGGTGTGGTTGGAAACGGCTTAACCTTTGAGGGCGCCAATCGTCAGCCCCTGAACCAGGTAGCGCTGCATGATCAGAAAAGCCACGATCGGGGGCAGCGATAGCGTCACCGCCGTCGCCATGATCAGCCCGTACTGCGGACCCGCCCCTTCGATAAACGACTGCAAGGTGACGACGCCGACCTGAATCGTGAACAGTTCCGGCTTATCGATGACCACCAGCGGCCAGAGAAAATCGTTCCACTGGGCAATGAAGGTGAAGATACCGAGGACGGCGAGCACGGGCTTACTCAAAGGCAAAGCGATGCGCGCCCACAGCCCGAGCTCGCTGCAACCATCGACCCGCGCCGCGTCGAACAGCTCGCCCGGCAGCGTCACGATGAACTGGCGGCACAGGAACACGGCAAAGGGAGACGCCATCCCCGGCAGGATCAGCACCCAGTAGGTGTTGTGGATATCCAGGATGCGGGTCCAGACGTAAAGCGGCACCAGCGTCGTCCAGCCCGGGATCAGCATCGTCGCGATTAGTGACCAGAAAATGGTATCGCGCCCGCGGAACCGCATGCGCGAGAACGAGTAGCCCGCGAGTGAGCAGACAATCAGCACGCCAATCGTCGATCCGATCGAAACGATGCCTCTGTTCGCGAGCCAGCGAAGGATCGGCTGATTCGAATCGAAGAGCTGGCTGAAGTTGTCGAGGCTGGGCGC
>JBOGTX010000553.1:0-2486 GCA_050695695.1 Chloroflexota bacterium | reverse complement strand
GACCAGGTGCCGACGATACTCCGCCGAGGCGTGGATATCGCCAACCGGGTCGATCGCTTCGGCCGCCGCCGCGCCGGCCTTGCCGAACGCGGCCTCGTCGAGCTTCGCCCCGGCCAGGCCCTTTTCCGCGGCGCTCGCGCGTACCGCCTTCGAGCCAGCCCCGGTCACCGCGATCGCGGCCGACGCGCAAGAGCCATCGGCGTTCCGGCGAACGACCGCGGCCACGCCGACAATCGCGTACCGCGAGGCCGGGTGCGGGAACTTCTGGTACGACGCGCCGCTCCGCCCAGCCGGAATCGGCACCCGCACCAGCGTGATCAGCTCGTCGAGCTTCAGCGATGTGGTGAGCAGATCGACGAAGAGATCGGTTGCCTTGATCGTCCGCGGGCCCTTCGAGCCGGTGACGGAAATCTCGGCGTCGAGGGCAAGAATCGGCGCGGGATAGTCGGCGGCCGGGTCCGCGTGGGCGAGACTGCCACCGATCGTGCCACGGTTTCGCACTTGAACGTCGCCGATCAGGGCCGCCGTCTCGGACAGCACCGGCAGCCGCTCGCGGACGAGTGGGGACGACTCGATCTGGTGATGGGTCGCGAGCGCGCCAATTTCGAGCACGCCGCCCACTTCCCGGATTTCCGAGAGGCCCGGCAGGCGCGAGATGTCGACGAGATACTTCGGCGCGGCTAGTCGTAGCTTCATCAAGGGAATCAGGCTGTGCCCGCCGGCGACGACCTTGGCATCGTCGGGATGGGCCATCAGGAACGACGTTGCTTCGGCGACCGATGTCGGCGCGACGTATTCGAATGCACTGGGAATCATTGTCCGATCCTCCTTCGATTAGGCGGTGGGTAGCAATCGCCAGATCTTCTCCGGCTTGAGTGGCATGTCGATGTGGCGAATGCCAAGCGGCGAAAGCGCGTCGATCACCGCGTTGACGACCGCCGGAGTGGACGCGATGGTCCCGGTCTCGCCAACGCCCTTCAGCCCCAGCGGATTGACCGGCGTCGGCGTCTCGGTTCGCGCGGTCTCGATCGACGGCAGGGACTCGGCGGTGGGGATGGCGTAGTCCATTAAAGAACCGGTCAGGAGCTGGCCGTCGGCGTCATAGACGGCTTCTTCCCAGAGTGCCTGGGCAACGCCCTGGGCCACCCCGCCGTGGACCTGGCCATCGACGATCTTCGGGTTGATCACCGGGCCACAATCGTCGACCGCGACGTAGCGCAGCAGCTTGACGACCCCGGTGCCCGAATCGACCTCGACGATCGCGACGTGGGTGCCAAACGGATAGACGAAGTTCGACGGATCGAAGAACGACGACTCCTCCAGGCCGGGTTCGATGCCCTTCGGCATGTTCCAGGCAAGGTTTGCCATCAAGGCGATGTCCTGCATCGATTTCGACCGCTCCGGGACGCCCTTGACCTGGAATCGTCCGTTCGCGAACACCACGTCGTCGGGCGATGCCTCGAGAAGGTGGGCGGCGATGATCCGCGCCTTTTCCTTGACCTTTCGGGCCGCGAGCAGCATCGCCGTGCCGCCGACCGCCGTCGAGCGGCTGCCGTAGGTGCCCCAGCCCATCGCGATCCGGGCGGTATCGCCGTGGACGACTTCGATATCGTCGAGCGGAATTCCGAGCTCTTCGGCGACGATCTGGGCGAAAGTCGTCTCCTCGCCCTGTCCGTGCGGCGAGGTGCCGGTGAAGACGGTCGCTTTGCCGGTCGGGTGGATTCGGACGTTCGCGCTATCCCAGAGCCCGCCCTGGAATCCGACCGCGCCGGCAACCGCCGAAGGGCCGAGTCCGCAAATCTCGACGTAGGTGCTGAAGCCAATGCCGAGGTAGCGGCCCTGCTGGCGCGCGGCCGCCTGCTCTTTCCGGAACTGCCCGTAATCCACGAGTTGGAGCGCCTTGTCCAGCGCGCCCTCGTAGTTGCCACTGTCGTAGGAAAGGCCGCTCGGCACCGAGTAGGGGAAGGCCGTCTTCGGAATGAAGTTCTTTCGTCGAACGTCGACCGGATCGAGCTTCAGCTCGGCGGCAACGAGATCGACCAGCCGCTCCACCGCGTAGGTCGCCTCGGGGCGACCGGCGCCGCGGTAGGCATCGACCGGAGTGGTATTGGTAAAGACCCCGACCACCTCGTAGTCGAGCGCCGCGATGCCGTAGCAGCCGGTCATCATCAGGCCGTGGAGGATCGTCGGAACGCCGGGCGCCGCCGTGGAGAGGTACGCGCCGAGGTTGGCGTAGCAGCGGCCGCGAATTCCGAGAATCGTCCCGTCACGTCTGGCGGCGACTTCGAGGTCGACGATGTGGTCTCGGCCGTGGGTCGTCGCCAGGTAGTTCTCGCGCCGCTCCTCGGTCCACTTGATCGGGCGGTCCAGGGTCATCGCCAGATACGACGTGACCGCTTCCTCGGGGTAGCAGTGAATCTTGCTGCCGAAGCCGCCGCCGACTTCCGGCGCGATCACTCGAATTCGGTGCTCCGGGAGTCCCAGGA
>JBOGTX010000552.1:0-3000 GCA_050695695.1 Chloroflexota bacterium | reverse complement strand
GGCCAGCACTCCCCGCTTCGTGATCCTGGTCTGGATCGACTCTCCCCGGCCGTCTCCTCCGAATGGCGCGGTCGCGGCGCCGGTCTTTCAATCGATCGCCCAGCAGTTGCTGAACTATTATCGGATTCCTCCCGCGCCGGGGGAGCGAAACAATGGTACGTAAAGTGCGTGGATCGGTCACGCGGCTGGCTGGGATCCTCGGCCTCTTTTCCTGGTACCATGCCTTCGACGTCGGGGGTGAGTCGGTGAGAGAGGAATGATGAGCACAGCCGCGGTCGTCGCGCTCGTTCCGCTTGGTTTCCTGATCTCGATGCTCTGGGCGCCACTTCTGATCCAGGTTTTGCGGCGCTTGAAGTTCGGCAAGCAGATTCGCCTCGAAGGGCCAAGCAGCCATCAGGTCAAAGCGGGCACTCCGACGATGGGCGGGTGGCTTTTCATCCTGACGCCGGCGGTGATCTGCCTGCTGCTCGTCCCGGATCGGGCGGCGGTCGCGCCACCCATCGCCGCGATGCTCGTCTTCGGCGCCTCCGGCGCGCTCGACGACTTCGCCAACATGAAGAGCAAGATTGGGCTCGGCTTTCAGGTCCGGTACAAGTTCGCCTGGCACGGGTTGATGGCGCTGATCCTCGCCTGGTGGCTCTACCAGGATCCCGCGCTACGCAGCCAACGCCTGCCCGGCGGTGGCGTCGTGGATCTGGGCTGGGCATTCGTTCCCCTGGTCGCGCTCGCGATCTTTAGCTGCGCCGCCGGGGTCAACGAGATCGACGGCCTCGACGGCCTGGCCGGTGGCACCTCCTTCGCCGCGTTCGCCAGTTACGCGGTCCTGGCGCTGGTTGGTGGGCTCGTCGGTCCCGCCGCCTTCGCGGCCGCCGTCGCCGGCTCGCTGCTCGCCTACCTCTGGCACAACGTCCATCCCGCCCGGGTGTTCATGGGCGACAACGGCGCGCTCGCGCTGGGCACCGGGCTGGCGGTGGTTGCCATCCAGACGCGCTGGGGATTTTTGCTTCCGGTGGTGGGCATCGTCTTCGTCGTCGAGCTCGTGTCGGTCATCCTCCAGGTCGGGTACTTCAAGCTCACCCACGGGCGGCGAATCTTCAAGATGAGCCCGATCCATCATCACTTCGAGCTCAACGGCGCGCCAGAGCAACTGATCGTCTCCCGCTTCTGGCTCGTCGGCTTCGTGGCGGCCGCGCTTGGCGTGGCGCTGGGGTTGTGATGAGCTCGACGTTGCCAGACGATTTCCAGGGCAAGCGCGCCACGCTGATCGGCCTCGCCCGTACGAATATCGCGCTCGCCCGCTACCTGGTTGGCAAGGGCGCCAGCGTTCGGATCACCGACCGCAAAACGCGTGACGAGCTAACGCGCGAGCTCGCCTCGATCGAGCGCCTGCCGGTCGAGCTGCGCCTCGGCGGACACCGCGACGAGGACGTCGCCGACGCCGACGTCGTTTTCGCCACCCCGGCCGTCCCGCGCGACCTTCCACTCTTGATCGCGGCGCGTCGGCGAGGAATTCCGATCTCGAGCGAGATCGAGCTCTTATTCGCGCGTTGCCGCGCGCCGATCATCGGAATCACCGGGTCGGCGGGCAAAACGACCACCACCTCGCTCGTGGGGGAGATGCTGCGAGCCGCTGGCTGGTCTGTCCTGGTTGGTGGAAATATCGGCCTGCCCCTCATCGACCGGGTTGACGCCATCGCCAGCGATTGTCGGGTTATCGTCGAGCTCAGCAGCTATCAGCTCGAAGCGCTGGGTCAGAGCGCGCACATCGGCGCGATTCTCAACGTCACGCCGAACCATCTGGATCGCCATCCGACCTTCGAGCACTATCGAGAGTGCAAATTCAACCTGCTCCGCTATCAGCGGCCCGACGACCTGGCCGTGCTGGGCGCGGACGATCCAGTCGCCGCCAGCCTGGCGCCGAGGTGCCCCGGTCCAGTACGCTGGTTCTCCGGACGATCGGCTGTCGCGCGAGGAGCCTTCTGCCGTGGCGATGAGCTCGTGGTGCGAGACAACGGGGAAGAGGCAGTCTTCGCTCGGACCGGCGAGCTGAGGTTACCCGGAAGCCACAACGTCCTGAACGTGCTGGCCGCGGCGGTAGTGAGCCAGGCCGCCGGCGCGAGTCAGCAAGCGATTCGGGACGTGGCCACCACGTTCCAGGGAGTCGAGCATCGACTCGAATTCGTGCGTGAGCTGGGCGGGGTGTCGTACTATAACGACTCGATCGCCACGACGCCGGAGCGGACGCTGGCCGCCCTTCGCGCGTTGCCAGGCCCGGTTGTGCTCATCGCTGGCGGGCGGAGCAAGCACCTTCCCCTGAGCGAGATGGCGAGCGCGATCGTTCAAACCGCCCGCGCGGTGATCGTGTTCGGAGAAATGGCCCAGGACATCGAGGATGCCGTCCGCGCGAGCCCGGGCGGCGAACAGGTGCCGATCGAACGCGCCGCGACGCTGGACCGGGGAGTCAGACTGGCCAACGAGCTCGCTCAGCCCGGAGATAGCGTGCTGCTCTCGCCATCGGGCACCAGCTTCGATCACTTTCGCGACTTCGAGGATCGCGGACGCCAGTTCAAGGCAGCGGTCCAGGCGCTCGGGGAGATCGGGTGAACGATCGGCCGGTTTGGAAGCGTCCCGATCTCGCGTTGCTCGCCACGGTGGCGATTCTTCTGGTGATCGGCCTGGACATGGTGTACAGCGCCAGCTATGTGATCGCCCACAATGACCCGACCTACGGCAGCGATACCTACTTCCTGGTCCGCCAGCTCATCTGGGCGACGGTCGGCGGCACGCTGCTGCTCGTCTTGCAGGCGATCGACTACCACCTCTGGCGCAGGCTCACCATTCCCCTCATGGCGCTCGTGTTGGTCCTCCTGCTGGCGGTCCTGTTGTCGCGGCTCGGACACTCAGCGTACGGCGCGCAGCGCTGGCTTCGCCTGGGGCCGCTGCCGCCGATCGAGCCGAGCGAGTTTGGCAAGCTCGCGCTGGTGCTGTACTATGCTGATT